>NZ_JBOICG010000358.1:0-8308 GCF_050739995.1 Pseudomonas sp.
GGGTTCACACGGTCAAAAATGTGGGAGGGGGCTTGCCCCCGATGAGGCCCGAGCAGCCAATGCAAAACCCCTCCTTGATCAGCTACTCTGTCTGCCTGCCCGCGACGAGCCGCCCACAAGGAAGGCCCCATGTTCGACCACCACGCCACACTCAAAAAACACTTCAGTGCCCTGCGTACCACCGCCGAGTTCTTCTCGCTGCGCTACGTACGTGAATCAGGCCAATACCTGTCTGTACGCAAGAACGTCGCCGAGCCGCCCCACCTGGGCCACGACGAAGGTGCCATGCTCACCGTGCGTCTCAATGGCGTGGAAGCCTATGCCGCGACCAACGACATTTCCCTTGCCGGCCTGCAAGCGGCCCTCGAGCGCGCCGAACAGCAAGCCCGCCTGATCAAGCCCCACGCCCTGCTCGACCTGCGCGACCAACCGGTCTCCAGTGACGTCGCCGACTACCTGTCCCCCGACCTCAACCAGCCCTTCCCGTCCTTGAGCGACTGCTACCAGTTGCTCGGCAGCGAGTCGGCCGCCGTGCCCAAGGACGAGCGCCTGGTGAGCTGGGACGTCAGCCTCGGCCTGACCCACGTCGAGCAGATCTACCTCAACAGCGCCGGGGCACAATTACGCCAGGCCCAGCGCTTTGTGTTCCCCGGCGTGAACGTCACGGCCTACGACGGTAACGACAGCCAGACCCGTACCTTCGGCGGCAGCAACTTTGGCCAGCAAGGCGGGTTCGACGTGATCAGCCGCTTCGGCCTGGTCGGCGCCGCGCCGCGCATCGCCGATGAAGCCCTGCAACTGCTGGCCGCACCGAACACGCCCAGCGGCCCGCGCGACCTGTTGTTGATGCCCGACCAGATGATCCTGCAGATCCACGAGTCCATCGGCCACCCGCTGGAACTGGACCGCATCCTGGGCGACGAGCGCAATTACGCCGGCACCAGTTTTGTCAAAGCCAGTGACTTCGGCCACTTGCAATATGGCTCACCGCTGCTCAACGTGACCTTCGACCCGGACATCCCCGAACAACTCGCTAGCTACGGCCATGACGACGAAGGCACCCCAGCCAGCAAGCAGTTCCTGATCCGCGAAGGGCTGCTGGTCAAACCGCTGGGCGGTGCGCTGTCGCAGTTCCGCTCGGGCCTGGGCGGCGTAGCCAACAGCCGTGCCAGCAGCTGGAACCGTCCGCCGATCGATCGCATGGCCAACCTGAATATCGAAGCGGGCGACAAGAACCTCGCGCAACTGATTGGCGGCATCGAAAGCGGCATCCTGATGTCGACCAACCGCTCCTGGTCCATCGACGATGCGCGCAATAAATTCCAGTTCGGCTGCGAATGGGGCCAACTGATCGAAAACGGCGAGCTCAAGGGCGTGGTGAAAAACCCCAACTACCGAGCGATTTCCGCGCAGTTCTGGCGCAACCTCAGCGCCGTCGGCGACGCCAGTACCTTCAAGGTGCTGGGCACGCCTAACTGCGGCAAAGGCGAACCCAACCAGGTGATCCGCGTAGGCCATGCCTCGCCGGCCTGCGTGTTCAGCAACGTCGATGTTTTTGGGGGAGATGCCTGATGAACAACTTCAAGGCACTGGTGGAATGGCTCAAGCAGGCCATCACCGACAAGGAACAATTTCACCTGGGCTATGCGGATGAAGCGTCTGAGTTCGTGCGCTTCAACCATGGGCAGGTACGCCAGGCCGGGCAAGTGCAGCAAGCCAGCCTCAATCTGAAACTGATCAACGAGGGGCGCCATGCCGACCTGGGTATCACCCTGTCCGGCGAACGCGAGCTGGATCGCCAACGCCTGGCCGACGGCCTGCAACAACTGCGCGAAACCCTGCCACTGCTGCCCCAGGACCCATACCTGCTGCTGAACCACAACGCCTGGCAAAGCCACAATGAACAAGCGCGACCACTTCCGGAATTAGCCCAGGTACTGGACGCCATCAGCCAGGCCGCCGACGGCGTCGATCTGGTCGGCTTTTACGCCGCAGGCCCGATCAGCCGAGGTTTCGCCAGTTCGGACGGGGCCTTTGGCTGGCATCGCGCCAACAGCTTCAACTTCGATTTCAGCCTGTTCCACCCCAATGGTGAAGCGGTGAAAGCCAGCTACGCCGGGCACACATGGGACAGCGCCGAGTTCGCGGCACGCATCCAGCAGGCCCGCGAACAGCTTGAGTTCCTCGGTCGCCCGTTGCACAAACTGTCCCCCGGACAATACCGCGCCTACCTCGCCCCGGCGGCGCTGGAAGAGATCATCAGCATTATCACCTGGGGTGGTTTTTCCGCCCAGGCCATCGCCAGCAAAGGCAGCTCGCTGCAAAAGCTGTATGCCGGTGAGCAGTCGTTGAGCCCGCTGGTGAAACTGGATGAGCAGATCAGCGGTTCGCTGAGCCAGGCGTTTTCCACCGAAGGCTACCCACGCGGGGATGTCACGCTGATCAATGGCGGCAAGGCAGAAGGCCAATTGATCAACTCGCGCAGCGCCGCCGAATACGGTTTGAGTACCAACGGTGCCAGCAGTGATGAATCCCCGAGCGCCTTGCAAATGGCGGCGGGCACGCTGGACCAGGCCGATATTCTCAAGCAATTGGGCACCGGGCTGTACATCAGCAACCTGTGGTACCTGAACTACTCCGACCTGCCGGCCGCGCGCCTCACCGGCATGACCCGCTTTGCCACCTTCTGGGTGGAAGACGGCGAGATCAAGGCGCCGGTCAGCACCATGCGGTTTGATGACAGTGTGTACAACCTGCTGGGTTCGCAGCTGGAAGCATTGACCACTGATCGGGAACTGCTGCTGTCACCGAGCACTTACGACCAACGCAACACGGCATCCAACCTGTTGCCAGGGGCCTTGGTCAAACGCCTGACCCTGACCCTCTAAACACAGCAGTTCCTCTGTGGGAGGGGCTTGCTCCCGATAGCGGTGTATCAGCCAAGTACTCATCAGCTGACACGCTGCAATCGGGGGCAAGCCCCCTCCCACATTGAGTTGTGCTGAGTTCAGACATCTCTGTTTCGCCCCTTCCTACGGTTGATTCTTGTCTTCCCCGCCTGCACGGGCAGCCTGTTGTCGCCCGCAAAAAACCTCGTTATAAGGGTTGGTGGCATCCCGCCACCCTCACCCACGAGAGCACGACCTTGCCCGGGAAAGGGCAAGCTGGAGCGTTGACATGAACCATGGAAGTTTTGTCATAGAAAAGCTGTTCAAGCACTACAACGTTCATGTTGAGCAGCTAGGAAACGATTCGGAAAAAAACACCGTCCTGATGGTCAATGGGGCACTGTCCACCACGCGATCCTTTGCCCGCACCAGCAAATGCCTGGCCGAGCATTTCAATGTGCTGCTGTTCGACTTGCCGTTCTCGGGGTATTCCCGTGAACACAATACCGACCTCGACCTGGTGACCAAGGACGACGAAGTGCAAATGTTGCGCGCCCTGGTGGAGCGCTTTGAGGTCAACCATCTGGTGTCGGCCTCCTGGGGTGGCATCTCCACGTTGCTGACCCTGGCCCACAATCCGCCGTCCATCAAAAGCTCGGTGGTGATGGCCTTGGCGCCCAACCTCAACCAGGCCATGCTCGACTACGTGGAACGCGTGCGCGTGCTGATCGAGGCCGACGACAAGTCTGCCGTCGGGCATCTGCTCAACGAGACGGTCGGTAAATACCTGTCGCCACGCCTCAAGCGCAATAACCATCGACACCTGTCGACCATGGCCACCACCGAGTACCGCCAGGCGCGCTTTCACATCCATCAGGTACTGGCATTGGGCGATGGCAACTACCTGCCCGCACTCACGCAGATTGAAACGCCGGTGCACTTCCTCAATGGCGCCCTGGACGAATACACCCCCGCCGCCGAGGCGCAGTTGTTCAAGCAATACGTGGGGCGCAGCAGCTTTGCGGTAGCCGAACACACAGGGCACTTGCTCGACCTCGAATCCAACGAAGCGGCCGTGGCGGTGCACCGCGAACTGCTGGATTTCCTAGTGGGAAAAGGCGCGACGGATGGCGCATAATCGCCGACACATAGCCTGCTAACAAAAGGGTTCATATGCCGAATCGCGTCCCTCTCGATGCCAAGACCGCCCGCTGGCTACCCTGGGTGGTCGCAATTGCCTTCTTCATGCAATCGCTGGACGGGACGATTCTGAACACGGCACTGCCAGCCATGGCACGGGACCTTGCGGAGAACCCGCTGCGCATGCAAGGGGTGGTGATTGCCTACATGCTCACCGTCGCCTTGCTGATCCCGGCCTCGGGCTGGATCGCCGACCGCTTCGGCACCAAGAAAATCTTCTTTGGCGCGATCATGTTGTTCAGCATCGGCTCCTTGCTGTGCGCCCTGTCCAGCAGCTTGACCATGCTGGTGGGCGCCCGGGTGATCCAGGGCTTGGGCGGTGCGTTGATGCTGCCGGTCGGGCGATTGGTGGTGCTGCGCGCCTACCCTCGTTCGGAACTGGTGCGGATCATGGGCTTTATCACCATCCCCGGCCTGCTCGGCCCGCTGCTCGGCCCGACCATGGGCGGCTGGATGGTGCAATACCTGACCTGGCACTGGATCTTCCTGATCAACCTGCCCGTGGGCATGATCGGCTGCTACGCCGTGTGGAAACTCATCCCCGACCTGCGCGGCAGCGAGCGCACCCGTTTCGACGGCATAGGCTTTTTGCTGTTCGGCGCGGCGATGGTGCTGATCACCATCGCCATGGAAGGCCTGGGCGAACTGCACCTGCCCCACCTGCGGGTGATGTTGCTGCTGTTTGGTGGGCTGGCGTGCCTGGCGGCGTATTGGCTGCGTGCCGGGCATATCGATAACCCGCTCTTTTCGCCGGTGCTGTTCAAGACCCGCACCTTCGCCGTGGGCATCCTCGGCAACCTGTTTGCGCGGCTGGGCAGCGGTGCCCTGCCGTTCCTGGTGCCGTTGCTATTACAGGTGGCGTTGGGCTATTCACCGTCGGAAGCCGGGATGAGCATGCTGCCCCTGGCGGCGGCGGCGATGTTTGCCAAGTCCGTCGCACGCACCCTGATCGAACGCCTGGGTTATCGCATCGTACTGACCGGCAACACCCTGTTCCTGGGCATCATGCTGGCCAGCATGGGCCTGGTCAGCGAGCACACGCCCTATCCGCTGCTGTTGTGCATGCTGGCGGTGCTGGGGGCAATCAACTCCTTGCAATTCACCGCGATGAACACCGTCACCCTGATCGACCTCGACGACGCCCAAGCCAGCAGCGGCAACAGTTTGCTGTCGGTGGTGGCACAACTGTCCCTGAGCCTCGGCGTGGCCTGTGCCGGTGCATTGCTCGGCGGCTTTACCGCCGAAACCGGCAACGATGGCGTAGAAAGCGTACTCGGCGCGTTCCAGCTGACCTTCCTCACCGTGGGCATCATGGCCATGCTGGCAGCAGCGATCTTCCTGCAACTGTCGCCCAGCGACGGCAAACGGGTAGTCAGTCGCGAGCACGACATCGAGCATTAACCGGCTTCTCGTCTAGAACTTGCAGGGAAATTCCCACGAGGCTGGTACACTGCGCGACATTTTGTTTTGCAGAGCCAGTCCCGTGACTACCATCGCCACCGCTTTTAATACTTTGCCCCTGTCCGCCGCCATGCTGGCTAACCTCGACTCGCTGGGTTATGTCGAGATGACGCAGATCCAGGCGCAAAGCTTGCCGGTGATCCTCAAGGGGCTGGACCTGATTGCCCAGGCCAAGACCGGCAGCGGCAAGACCGCCGCCTTCGGCATCGGCCTGTTGAACCCGATCAACCCGCGCTATTTCGGCTGCCAGGCGCTGGTGATGTGCCCGACACGTGAGCTGGCCGACCAGGTCGCCAAGGAAATCCGCCGCCTGGCCCGTGCCGAAGACAACATCAAGGTGCTGACCCTGTGCGGCGGCGTGTCCCTCGGCCCGCAGATCGCCTCCCTGGAACATGGTGCCCACGTCATCGTCGGCACACCGGGCCGCATCCAGCAGCACCTGCGCAAGGGCTCGCTGGTGCTGGACGGCTTGAACACGCTGATCCTCGATGAAGCCGACCGCATGCTCGACATGGGCTTCTACGATGCCATCGAAGACATCATCAGCAAGACTCCGCCGCGCCGCCAAACCCTGCTGTTCTCGGCCACCTACCCGGTGAGCATCAAGCAGTTGGCCTCGAAATTCATGCGTGCGCCGCAACAGGTAAAAGCCGAAGCGTTCCACTCGGACGACCAGATCGAACAGCGCTTCTACGAGATCTCGCCGGAAGAGCGCATGGCCGCCGTGACCAAGGTGCTGGCGCATTTCCGCCCGGCGTCCTGCGTGGCGTTCTGCTTTACCAAGCAGCAAGTGCAGGAAACCGTGGATCACCTGACATCCAAGGGCATTTCCGCCGTCGGCCTGCACGGCGACCTGGAACAGCGCGACCGTGACCAGGTGCTGGCGATGTTCGCCAACCGCAGCACTTCGGTACTGGTGGCCACCGACGTCGCCGCCCGCGGCCTGGACATTGACTCGCTGGACATGGTGATCAACGTCGAACTGGCCCGCGACTCGGAAATCCATATCCACCGTGTGGGCCGTACGGGTCGTGCCGGTGAAACCGGCATTGCGATCAGCCTGGTGGCGCCGTCCGAAGCGCACCGCGCCCAGGCCATCGAGCAATTGCAGAAGTCGCCGTTGAACTGGGACCAACTGGACAACCTCAAGCCGCAAGGCGGTGGTCCGTTGCTGCCGCAGATGAGCACTCTGTGCATCGCCGCCGGCCGTAAAGACAAGGTGCGTCCGGGCGATATCCTCGGCGCGCTGACCGGTGAAGCCGGTATTCCGGGTGCCCAGGTCGGCAAGATCGCGATCTTTGACTTCCAAGCGTTTGTGGCCGTGGAACGCGGGATCGCCAAGCAGGCGCTGCAGCGTTTGAACGACGGCAAGATCAAGGGCCGTTCGCTGCGCGTGCGGATCTTGTAAAAACTCCCCTCCCACATTTGACTGTATTTCAATTCAGAATTTGTATAAGGACACCGTTTTGCGCTCGACCGAAGTTGTGATCATTGGCGCCGGCGCGGCAGGCTTGATGTGTGCGCTGACCGCCGCCGGGCGTGGGCGCAAGGTGATGTTGCTCGACCATGCGAACAAGGCCGGCAAGAAGATCCTGATGTCTGGCGGTGGCCGCTGCAACTTCACCAATATGTACACCGAGCCGGCCAACTTTCTCTCGCACAACGCGCACTTCTGCAAGTCCGCCCTGGCCCGTTATACCCAGTGGGACTTTATCGGGCTGGTGGCCAAGCATGGCGTGCCGTACCACGAGAAGAAGCTCGGCCAGCTGTTTTGCGATAACAAGTCCAGCGACATCCTCGGCATGCTGCTGGATGAATGCATCCAGACTGGCGTGAGCCTGCACCTGGATACGTCCATCGAGGAAATCGCCAAGCTCGACAGCGGCTATCAGCTGCAAACCACCCTGGGTGATCTGCGCTGTGAATCCCTGGTAATCGCCACCGGTGGTCTGTCGATTCCGACCTTGGGCGCAACAGGTTTTGGTTATCAGGTGGCCAAGCAATTCGGCCATGAACTGCTGCCAACTCGTGCAGGGCTGGTGCCGTTCACCATCACCGACCAGCTTAAAGAACTGTGCGGCGAGTTGTCCGGCACCTCGGTGGATTGCCTGGTCAGCTGTAACGACCAGAGCTTTCGCGAGAACATCCTGTTCACCCACCGCGGCCTGAGTGGGCCAGCGATTTTGCAGATTTCTTCGTACTGGGAATCCGGCGACACGGTTGAGATCAACCTGTTGCCCGACCACGACGCCCACACCTGGCTGCAACAGCAACAGGTCGAGCGCCCCAACAGTGAGCTGAAAACCCTGCTGGGTGAGATATTCACCAAGAAGATGGCCAATCTGCTGGCGGAAACGTGGTTCGTGTCCAAGCCGATGAAGCAGTACACCCACGCCGAAATCGCCGATATCGCGCAAAAACTGTCGAGCTGGCAGCTGGTACCAGCGGGCACTGAAGGCTATCGCACCGCCGAGGTGACGCTGGGCGGAGTGGACACACGGGAAGTGTCGTCCAAGACCATGGAGTCGCTGAAAAGCCCGGGCTTGTACTTTATTGGTGAAGTGCTGGATGTGACCGGCCATCTGGGCGGGTTCAACTTCCAGTGGGCCTGGGCTTCGGGTTACGCAGCTGCGCAGTACGCCTGACTGAAGCCTTCACTCGATCAACCTGTGGGAGCTGGCTTGCCTGCGATAGCGGTGGCACATTCGCTGGAGATGTTGAATGTGCTGGCCTCATCGCAGGCAAGCCAGCTCCCACAT
>NZ_JBOICG010000359.1:0-8223 GCF_050739995.1 Pseudomonas sp.
AATGTGGGAGGGGGCTTGCTCCCGATAGGGTCGGAACAGGCACCAAAAATCTAAGCACTTAACAACCGATACCCCACCCCCGCTTCGGTCACGATAAACCGTGGCTGAGTCGGGTCATCCGCCAGCTTCTGGCGCAGATGACCCACGACGATGCGCAGGTAATGGCTGTCCTCGGTATGGGTCGGCCCCCAGATGTCCTTGAGCAGTTGCTGCTGGGTAATCACCCGCCCTGGATGCCGTGCCAATTGTGCCAGCACCGCGTACTCCTTGCGGGTGAGTGCCACTTCGACACCGTCCAAGAGGACACGACGATAGGCCAGGTCCACCGTCAGCGGGCCAAAACTTAATGCAGCTTCCTGGGCCTCACCCGCCGGCGCCTGGCGCAGCAATGCACGCACCCGAGCGAGAAACTCCTGGATGCCGAACGGCTTGGTCACGTAGTCATTGGCACCGCCATCCAGGGCCTCGACCTTCTGTATTTCGCTGGCCCGTACCGACAGTACCAGCACCGGCACCGTCGACCACTCGCGAAACTCGCGCAGTACTTGCTGGCCGTCCATGTCGGGCAGGCCGAGGTCGAGCACCAGCAAGTCCGGTTTGCTCAACGCCGCTTGGGCCAGGCCCTCGTTGCCGGTACCGGCCTCTATCACCTTGTAGCCCTGGGAGGCCAGGCTGATACGCAAGAATTTGCGGATCTGCGGTTCGTCATCAATGACTAAAATCGTCGCGGTCTGGCTCATGGTGTCCAATCAAAATCCGTGGAAAAAAGAGGGTAGCTCAAGCCTCGCGCTCCAAGCCAGGCTGCTTCGGTAATGGCAAGAACAAGGTGATGCAAGTGCCCCGCCCCTCAATGCCATCGGCCACGCTGATATGCCCACCGTGGGCACCCACCATGCCCTGGCAGATCGCCAAGCCCAGGCCCGTGCCTTGCCCGCCCCGATCACCGCGAGCGGCGGTATAGAACATATCGAAAATCTTTGCACGCTCATTCTCGGGAATGCCCGGCCCCTCATCGGCGACGGCGAAAAACAGCTGGTCATCCGACACGCCGGCCGTCAACTGCAAGCGGCCCTGGGGCGCAGAGAAACGCGCGGCGTTTTCCAGCACGTTGACCAAGGCTTGTTCGATCAGCGCCGCATGGACATACAGCAATGGCAGCTCAGCGGGCACATCGGTGCTCACCCGCAACGGCGCCAGCACGGCGCGCAAGCGACCAAGGGCACTGCCAACGATGTCGCCTGGCGACACCCAGTCCCGCGCCAGTTTCAACGCCCCATGCCCCAGGCGCGTCATGTCCAGCAGGTTCTGGATGTAACGGTCTAGGCGTTCAGCTTCATCGCGGGTGCCTTCGAGCAACTCGCGGCGATCCTCCAGGGGAATCGCTTCGCCAAGGGCCAGCAGGCTGTCAATGCTGCCACGCATGGAGGTCAGCGGCGTGCGTAAATCGTGGGACACCGAGGCCAGCAAGGCGCTGCGCAGTTGCTCGGTTTCACCATGTAGCCGGGCGGATTCGAGTTCCTGGCCCAATTGGGCCCGCGCCAACGCCTGTGCCAGCGGCTGGCTCAATGCCGTCAGCAAGCGACGGCGTTGGCCGCTCAACTCCTGGCCCGGCTTGGGGCTGACGCCGAGCAACCCCAAAGGCCCCTCCTCACCCGATAACGGCCACCACCACCAGCGCCCGAACGGCAAGGTGCCGGTGCCCATGCCAGCGGGTTGATCGTGCTGCCAGGCCCAGTCAGCGGCAGCGCGCTCGGCTTCGGTCAAGTTCAGTGGGTTGCCAGTCTCGACTTTCCACCCCCCCTGGCCGTCGCGATTGACCAGACACAGATCCAAGTCACTCCAGCCTTCCAGATGATGGGCCGCCGCACTGATCACCGCCTGGCGATCAGTAGCGGCCGTGAGTTTGCGCGACAGGTCGAGCAGTTCGCTGGTTTCTTCCTGAGTGTCACGCAGGGCCTGCAATTGCCGGCGTTGGCGGGCAGCCAGGTTGCCGGTCAATGCCGCCATCAACAGGAAGAACAACAGGGTCAGTACGTCTTCTTCACGTTGGATGGCGAAAGAGAAATTCGGCGGGATAAACAGGAAGTCATAAGTCAGGAACGACAGCGCCGCACACACCAGGGACGGTCCCAGGCTGCTGCGTACCGCCACCAGCAATACCGCCGCGAGAAACACCAGGGAGATATTCGGCAGCGGCAACACACTGGCCACCGCCCAGGCCAACGCCGCCGCTACCACGGTGGCGACCACCGCCAGGCCGTAATCAAACCACACCAACCCACGTACATCGGGCAGCCGGGGCGGCGCGGGATTGTCGTCGCTGTCGAGCACGTTGATTTCCAAGCCCCGTGCATTGCGCAGCAAGCGCGCCGCCAGCCCGCCACCGAACAATCGGCGTCGCCAACGCATCCGCGACTGCCCCACCAGCAACAGGCTGGCACGGCGTTCGGCGGCATGCTGGATCAACGTCTTCGCCACCTCTCCCGCTCGCAGCAACACGACCTCACCGCCCAGCCGCTCAGCCAGTTGCTGGGCGTTCTGCAGGCGCAGGCGCGATTGCTCATCCCGTGCGCGGCCGTTGTCGATATGCACCAGGCTCCAGGGCAAATGCCGACGCTGCGCCACGCGACTGGCGTGACGCACCAGACGCTCGGCTTGGGCATCGCCATCCACACCGACCAATAAGCGCCCGCGTACTGCCGGTGCCGCCTGGCCAAGCTGGCGATAACCTTGGGCCAAGTCATCATCGACGTGAGCGGCGGCGGTTTGCATCGCCAGCTCACGCAGAGCCATCAGGTTGGTCTGGGTGAAAAACGCATCGATCGCCGCACGGGCCTGCTCCGGCACATAGACCTTGCCGTCGCGCAGGCGCTCCAGCAATTCGCGGGATGGCAGGTCGATCAGCAACAGTTCGTCAGCTTCTTGCAGCACCCAATCCGGCAGGGTCTCACGCACTTGCACGCCGGTGATACCACGCACCTGGTCGTTGAGGCTTTCCAGGTGCTGAACGTTGACCGTAGTGAACACGTTGATGCCAGCAGCGAGCAGTTCCTGGATGTCTTGCCAGCGCTTCTCATGGCGGCTGCCCGGGGCGTTGCTGTGGGCCAACTCGTCCACCAGCACCAGCTTGGGCTTGGCGGCGAGCAGGCCGTCGAGGTCCATTTCTTCGAGCATCACGCCGCGGTACTCACTGCGTACCAAGGGTTGCTGCGGCAGGCCGCTGAGCAGGGCCTCGGTCTCGGCGCGGCCGTGGGTTTCGACCACGCCGGCGATCAGCCGCACACCCTGGCGCAGCTGGGTGTGGGCGGCCTGGAGCATGGCGTAGGTCTTGCCCACACCCGGCGCGGCACCGAGGAAAACTTTGAGCCGGCCACGGCCGTCCCGTGGCAGTTCGGCTAACAGGGCATCGGCGCGGCCGGAGTCGCTCATGCTTTGCGGTTCCTTCAGGTGTTCATATGGAGTCTTGAAGGCCGTCATCGCGGGCAAGCCCGGCTCCCACAGGGGAATGCATTCCAAATGTGGGAGCTGGCTTGCCTGCAATGGCGCCAGCACTGATTACAATTTTTCCAGCGCCATGTTCAGCGCCAACACATTCACTACCGGCGGCCCCACCAGCGGGCTTTCGATGTGCTCATCCAGCAAGCGTTGCAACGTGGAAACCGGCACATTCCGCGCCGCCGCCACCCGCGCCAGTTGATAGGCAATTGCCGCGGGTGGCAAGTGTGGATCAAGACCGCTGCCAGAGGTAGTCAGCGACGCCAACGGCACCGGCCCCTGGTTGGGCACCAACTGCTTGCTCGCGTCATCAAAGATGCGTGTCGCCAACGCCGGGTTGCTTGGGCCGAGGTTGCTGGCGCTGCTGGAAACCGTCGCGAACGCGCCGGCCGATGGGCGCGGATGGAACCAGCTGTCACCGGTAAAATCCTGGGCGATCAGGCTGGAGCCGCGCACCTTGCCGCTGTCATCGCGCACCAGGCTGCCATTGGCCTGATCAGGGAAAGCCACTTGGGCGACGCCGGTGACAACCAGCGGGTAGGCCACGCCAGTGATCAGAGTCATAAGGACCAGCAGGCTCAGGGCCGGGCGGATCATGGTGGACATTTCAGATTCCTCAATTCGTTTATCAGCTCGGTATTCCCACGCGGAGCGTGGGAACGATCCGGTTACACCAGGTGCAGTGCGGTCAGCAGCATGTCGATCGCCTTGATGCCCACGAACGGCACCAGAATCCCGCCCAGCCCGTAGATCAGCAGGTTGCGCCGCAGCAACGCCGCCGCACTCGCCGCCTGCACGCGCACCCCACGCAACGCCAGGGGAATCAGCACCACGATGATCAGGGCGTTGAACACAATGGCCGAGAGAATCGCGCTCTGCGGACTCTGCAAGTGCATCACGTTAAGCACGCCCAATTGCGGGTAGATCGAGGCAAACAGCGCCGGCAGGATCGCGAAGTATTTGGCCACGTCGTTGGCGATGGAAAAGGTGGTCAACGCACCACGGGTAACCAGCAATTCCTTGCCGATCTGCACCACGTCCAACAGCTTGGTCGGGTCGCTATCGAGGTCGACCATGTTGGCGGCTTCACGGGCGGCCTGGGTGCCGTCGTTCATCGCCATGCCGACGTCGGCCTGGGCCAGCGCCGGGGCGTCGTTGGCACCGTCGCCGCACATCGCGACCAAACGGCCATCATTCTGCTCGTGGCGAATGCGTGCGAGTTTTTTCTCCGGCGTGGCTTCGGCCAGTACATCGTCCACACCCGCTTCGGCGGCAATCGCGGCGGCGGTCAGCGGGTTGTCGCCGGTGACCATCACGGTGCGAATGCCCAGCTTGCGCAGCTCAGCGAAACGCTCACGGATGCCAGGCTTGACCACGTCTTTGAGGTGGATCGCACCCAGCAATTTGCCGTCTGCGCACACCAGCAACGGGGTGCCACCGCTTTGGGCGATCTTGTCGATTTCCCGCGACAGCGCCGGTTGCAGGTCGCGGCGTTGCTGACCGATGAATGCCAGCAGCGAATCCACGGCGCCCTTGCGGAACACACGCCCCTGATAGTCGACACCGGACAAGCGGGTTTCCGCACTGAACGGCACGGAGGTCAGTTGATCCAGGGTTGGCTCAGCTTGTGGGTGCAAGGCGCGCAGGTATTCGACGATGGATTTACCTTCTGCCGTGTCGTCCGCCAGCGACGCCAGCAGCGCGCCTTCAGCCAGGTCCCGACCACTGACGCCAGGCGCTGCAATCACCGCTGCGCAGCG
Organism: Pseudomonas sp.; assembly: GCF_050739995.1. Classification (GTDB taxonomy): domain Bacteria; phylum Pseudomonadota; class Gammaproteobacteria; order Pseudomonadales; family Pseudomonadaceae; genus Aquipseudomonas. Next base: position 5,256 of record NZ_JBOICG010000359.1, read on the forward strand.
ACGGTTACCGAAGGTGATGGTGCCGGTCTTGTCGAGCAGCAACACGTGAACGTCCCCCGCTGCTTCCACGGCACGGCCGGATTTGGCGATCACGTTGAGACGTACCAGTCGATCCATGCCGGCAATACCGATGGCCGACAACAAGCCGCCAATGGTGGTAGGAATCAGCGTCACCAACAGTGCGACCAGGAACACCAACGGCAAGTTGCCATTGGCGAAGTGGGCGAACGGCTGCAGGGTGACCACCACCAGCAGGAAGATCAAGGTCAGGCCGATCAGCAGAATGTCCAACGCAACTTCGTTGGGGGTTTTCTGGCGCTTGGCACCTTCCACCAGCGCGATCATGCGATCCAGGGTGGACTCGCCGGGGTTGGCGGTGATACGGATCAGCAGCCAGTCGGACACCAGTCGCGTATTGCCGGTGACGGCCGAACGGTCACCACCGGACTCACGGATGACCGGGGCAGACTCGCCGGTGATCGCGGCTTCGTTGACCGCCGCAATCCCTTCGATGACCTCGCCGTCACCGGGGATCATTTCCCCGGCGGCGACACGCACCACATCACCTTTGCGCAGGCTGGTGGCCGGCACCACCTTGAAGCTGCCATCCGCCTCTTTACGGCGTGCACTGAGGCCTTCGCTACCGGCCTTGAGGCTATCGGCACGGGCCTTGCCGCGTCCTTCGGCCAGGGCTTCGGCGAAGTTGGCGAACAGCACCGTGAACCACAGCCACACGGCGATTTGCACGGCGACAAAGGTTGGCACGTTGGTGTCGGGCACGAAGCACAACACAGTGGTGAGGATCGCGGTGAGTTCGACCACCAGCATCACGGGCGAGCGTTGCAACTGGCGTGGGTCCAGCTTGACGAAAGCCTGGCCCAGCGCCGGGCGCCACAGCGCGGAAATGGCGGTTTTGGCGGGCTCATGGGTTGCCACAGGAGCCGCATTTTTTGCAGGCATATTCATTTTCATATCCCCTCTTAGAAGCCCATGCTCAAGTGTTCAGCGATGGGGCCTAACGCCAGTGTCGGCAGGAAAGTCAGGCCGCCCACCAGCAAAATGGTCACGGTCAACAACGTCACGAACAGCGGGCCGTGGGTGGGGAAGCTGTTCTGGCCGATCGGGGCAGTCTTTTTCATCGCCAGGCTGCCGGCCAAGGCCAGTACCGGGAGGATGTAGCCAAAGCGGCCGAGCAACATGCTCAGGCTCAGCATCAGATTGTGGAACGCGGTATTGCCACTGAAGCCGCCGAACGCTGAACCGTTGTTCGCACTGGCCGAGGTGTAGGCATACAGCAATTGGCTGAAACCATGAGGGCCGGGGTTACTGATCGCGCCCGCGGGGCCTGGCAGGCTGGCCGCGATGGCGCCCAGCACCAGGGTGCCCACCGGCATGACCATCAAGGTTACCACCAGCAATTGCACTTCCTTGGCCTGCAGCTTCTTGCCCAGGTATTCCGGGGTGCGGCCGATCATCAGGCCAGCGAGGAACACGGCGATCAAGACGTTGAGCAACATGCCGTACATCCCGGCGCCGACGCCGCCGAAGATCACTTCGCCAACCATCATGTTGACCAGTGCCACCATCCCGCTCAGGGGGTTGAGGCTGTCTTGCATGCCGTTGACCGAGCCATTGGATGCCGCCGTCGTGGTCACCGACCACAACACGGTGCCAGTAGTGCCGAAGCGCGCTTCCTTGCCTTCCAGGGGGGCCGTTTGCTCAACCGCCGGATTGGCCAGGGTCGGGTTGGGCTGGTATTCGGCCCATAGCGACGTGGCACCGCCAATCAGGAACAGGGCCAGCATGCAACCGAGGATCGCCCGGCTCTGGCGCAGATCCTTCACGTAGTGGCCGAAGGTGAACACCAACGCCACAGGGATCAGGATGATCGCGGCCAATTCAAATAGGTTGGCCCAGGCGGTCGGGTCTTCGAATGGATGGGCCGAGTTGACCCCGAAGAATCCACCGCCGTTGGTACCCAATTGCTTGATAGCAATCTGGCTGGCGGCCGGGCCCAGTGGAATCACCTGGTCGACGCCTTGCAGGGTCACCGCGTTCACATAATGCGCGAACGTTTGCGGAACGCCCTGCCATACCAGGAACAGCGCGAGTACCAGGCACAGCGGCAGCAGGCCGTAGAGGGTGGCGCGGGTCATGTCGACCCAGAAGTTGCCCAGGGTCTTGGTGGACTTGCGCCCGATGCCACGGCAAAGCGCGACCAGAACAGCCAGGCCGGTGGCGGCGCTGACGAAGTTCTGCACGGTCAGGCCGACCATCTGGCTGAGGTAGCTCAGGGACGCCTCACCGCTGTAGTTCTGCCAGTTGGTGTTGGTCATGAAACTGACCGCGGTGTTGAAGGCCAGAGTCCATTCCTGACCCGGCAATTTCTGCGGGTTCAGTGGGAGGTATTCCTGGAACAACAGGATCACGAACAGCAACACGAAACCGGCCAGGTTAAACGCCAGCAAGGCCAGCGTGTACTTCTGCCAGCTTTGCTCCTGATGCTCATCCACACCGGACAGGCGGTAGCAGGCTTTTTCCACCGGCCCCAGCACCGGCGTCAGCCAGGTGCGCTGGCCTTCCATCACCTTGTAGTAGAACCGCCCCAGGAGCGGTGCCGGCAGCAGCACCACGGCAAAGAAGGCGATGATCAGCCAATAGTCATAACTGTGCATAGCCTGCTCCTAGTTCCGATCCGCGCGTAACAGCGCAACCAGCAGATAAATGAACAGCGCCACGGCCAATAGCAGTGACACCCCGTCCAGAACGCTCATGGAAGTCTCTCCGTTTTGCGGCGATTGCCGCGTGTGTGGCAATTGTCGGCAGGAGTGGCGTAAAGGAACGAGAGCGAGGGTATGGGTGGGGCGTAAAGACGGCGTAAAGAGTGAGTTTATGCGGGGGTTACAGGGGGTATTTGTGGCTGTTGGGAGGGCCTCATCGGGGGCAAGCCCCCTCCCACATTTGACCG
>NZ_JBOICG010000360.1:0-6609 GCF_050739995.1 Pseudomonas sp.
CTTCAGCGAGATCCGAACGTCCCATGAGCCGCAAAGCCACGCCGTGCAAGCGCGGACTCACGCTACGATACAGCGTTTCAAATGCGCGTCGATCACCCAGTGAGCACTGGGCTAAAAGGTGTTTGAGTTGGTCGATGTCGGCGATTGGAATAGCCTTTCTCCAAACGATTGAGTCGTGAGGTGCTAAATGTCGATTGCAGCCAGAGGTTAGCCCACGGCGCGCTGTTGTTCCATTCACGGGTGGGCTCCTCGGAAAACTCGCCGATCCTGCGGATGGCGACCGGCGATGTCAGTCAACTTTTCGGCATCAGCACCTTATCGATGACCTGTATCACACCGTTCGACTGGTACACGTCATAGGTGGTGATGTCGGCGACGTTACCCTTCTCGTCTTTGATGGTGATGTTGTGCGGGCCATTCATCATTGCCCACAGCTTGCCTCCTGAGACAGTGGTAAGTTCAGCCTTGCCGCCACCGGCCTTGATCTTTTCGGCAAGGGTGGCCATGTCCAGTTTGCCGCTCACAACGTGGTAAGTGAGGATCTTGCTGAGGGTTGCCTTGTTTTCCGGCTTCAGCAACGTATCGACGGTTCCAGCGGGCAAAGCAGTAAAGGCTGAATTGACCGGTGCGAACACGGTAAAGGGACCTTTGCCCTTGAGAGTGTCGACTAGACCGGCAGCTTTGACAGCGGCGACCAGGGTCGTGTGATCAGCGGAATTTACTGCGTTATCAACGATGTCCTTGCTTGGCAACATGCTTTGCCCGCCTACCATTACGCTGTCGTGGCTCATCGTCGCTGCCTGTGCCGCGTTGAACACTAAGCCGCTACCTGCCGCCAAGGTCAGGAGGCCCACTATCAATGGCGTTTTGATCGAAATGCTTTTCATCGCGATGATCCTTTATGAGGAGATTCGGCCAGGAAAGTCTGTCCGTGCTTGATATACGTGGCGGCGTTCGGAATGGATGCAGTACCTCAGTTTTTTTATGATCTCGAAGTTACGCGATCCAGTGACCACTGCTTCTTAAGCAAGGTGGCCATATTCCAGCTAGAAGGTGTTTTTTGTGAACGGCTGCTTTTGGCCGATTCTGTTGAAAAAGTAGCTCCCCGATTTGGCCTGCGGCAATTTTCAACAGAATCGGCCGGATGCTGTCCTTGGAATAGTCCAGCCCCGCGCTGTGCTGTGGCATAAATGGATCATGTACCGTCAGCGTCTGGACAAGTCACCTACCGAAGCCGCCCGGTTTCGGGTGGCTGGTGTGCTTACACATTTCCTAAAGACCCGTTTGAATCCTCTGCGCTAGTCTGCGGCCCACCTTACAATGACCGACAGGAGTCCGGCCCATGAGTGACTACCTTCACCTCAACCAAGCCAACTGGGACGAGCGCGCGCCTCTGCACGCGGCTTCAAAGGATTATGCGGCTCAGAATTTTGTCGACAATCCAGACTATATTTCCGATGTCGTTCGTTTCGATCTGCCGCTGCTGGGTGACATCAAGGGTTTGCGCACAGTGCATCTGCAATGTCACATAGGTACCGACACCTTGTCGTTGGCCCGTAAGGGTGCAGATGTCATCGGGCTGGACTTTTCCCCAGCGTCATTGGAACAGGCCCGAGAGCTGAGTAAACGCGCAGGGGCAAGCATTCAGTTCGTCGAGTCCGATGTATACAAGGCTTCTCAGGTGCTGCCTAAAAACAGCTTCGATCTGGTGTACACCGGCATCGGCGCCCTCTGCTGGCTACCCGATATTGACGCTTGGGCACGCAATGTCAGCGAACTGCTCAATCCCGGCGGCCGTTTGTTCATCCGCGAGGGCCATCCGATGCTGTGGTCGATCGACGAAACCAACGAAGCATCACCGCTATGCATCGAGCTGCCGTATTTCGAACGCAAAGAACCTTTGGTCTGGGACGATGCCAATACTTACGTCGAAACCGAAGTCGATAAGCCGCTAAAGGCCTCGGTTACCCATCAGTGGAACCACGGCCTTGGGGAAATCATCACGGCACTACTGGCGCATGGTTTGGACATTACTGGCCTGGTCGAACATCAAAGCGTTCCCTGGCCCGCCATACCCGATCAGATGACCTTCTCCCAGGATGACGGTGAGTGGCGTCTGAACGAAAAACCCTGGCGACTGCCGCTGAGTTACACCTTGCAGGCTGTAAAGCGTTTGAGCTGACAGCGTGAATGCTCACTCATCCAAGCCCGCTGATGCGGGCTTTGTAGTTTCTGGAGAGCATGAAAAAGCCCGGCGGCCCAGGCTATGGCAAGGGTAGGGGGTACTTGGCCAAGCAGACGAAATTGTTGAACGTCCGCTTTCAACCAATTGCTATGGTTCGAGAAAGGCAGCTAACAGTCAAAATCGGTCGCCCATTACTTAAGAAATCAAGGACAATTTCTGGCGTCTTGTAAAGAGCATATTCACTTGGCGAATAATGAGTTTTTTGTTATCGCCACTTCGTCCTTGCCGCCCGCCGTTCTCGACTACCTTCATGTCGAATGGATATTGCATACACCATGGAGGGTGGAACATGCAGACGCGGATAATCATTGTCGGCGGTGGCATGGGCGGTACGATGCTTGCCAATCAATTAGTCACCAAGCTCTACCCTGAAATTCTGCGGGGGGAGCTGCAGATCGTCCTGCTCTCTAACGCTGAGGAGCACTTCTACAAACCCGCTTTCATGTACGTTGCGTTCAATCTTTTTTTTCAGGAGGAACTCAAACGTCCAGAGCGCTCATTGTTGCGTCCGGAAATAGATTTTCAAGTCGACGAAGTGATTCGTTTCGACTTTGCCAGGCAAGAGTTGAGAACCCTTAGTGGCAAGCGTCATGGCTATGATTTTCTGGTGATCGCCACCGGTTGTGTACCTGCTCCGGAACGTATCGAAGGACTCAAGGAGGCCGGTGACCACTTCTACCAATACGAACCAGCACGACAACTGGCTCAACGGTTAAGCACCATTAAAAAAGGTCGAATTTTTGTCACGGTTTCTTTTCCCCAGACCCCCAATGTACCGCATCAGTGCGGCATCGCTCCCATCGAAACCACGTTGATGCTTGATGACTTCCTTCGTCGTCGCGGCGTCCGGGACAAGGTAGAAATCATTTACACCTATCCCACCACTGCCCAGTTGTTGCGCAATTGTTTATTCCTGCAACGACCCATCGGCGAGATTTTGCCGGGGATCTTCGAGCAGAAGAATATTCGCTTTCAACGGGGCTTCACACTGAGCAGAGTCGACCCGGAACAACGAATGGCTTACTCGGAAGAGGGGGATGAACAGCCGTTCGACATTCTGATGGCGACTCCGCCGATTCGTGCAGTTGACGTGGTGCTTGAGTCCGGCGTTTCACAGGCTCAGAACAATGAAGGTTGGCTACCGACTCATCATGAGACGCTACAGGTCTATGGGCTCGAAGGCGTTTATGTGATCGGCGACACGGTCGATCTACCCGTCAGTAAGGCGGGTGGGGCTTGCCACAACCAGGCGCCGGTGATCGCCAACAATATTGCCGCTGAAATCCGCTTGGGTAGCCCCAATGCAGTGTATGACGGGCGCGTCCAAGCTGTGGCGCAGATGGGCCTAAATGCTGGGATGCCACTTTGGTACAACTATGCCCACGACGTGATGCCGACCCCGCCAAGTAAACTTGGTGGCCTTCTGCGCAATGGATTCAACCGCGGCCTTTACTGGGCTGTGGCTCGCGGAATGCTTTGACCTGCACAGGGAGGAGTAAATACACATGGATGTCCTCAATGAGTCATCTGCAAAGAGTGCAGATGTTAATACCGACTCGCTAGACCACAGTTCTGGGATCGAGGCCTTACTGGAAAAACTGAAACCACTTCTGGATGGTGGACGCTTGGATAACCTGGTCGACCTGCTGTCACTGATCTCCGACACCGTCGACCTGCTTGACCTGGCGACTGTGGAAAAACTCGCCCGGTTGTTCGAGAGCACCACCGTCGTCACCTGGAGTCTGGGCAATGCGCTACGCATGGCCACCGCCGAGACTGCAGCAGAGGCAGTGCCTCCCAACCTCTATGGGTTGCTGTCGCTCCTACGCGAAACGGACACCCGCCGTGGCGTGGCACTGGTCCTCAGAACCTTGAATGTCATTGGAAGACAACTCTAATCGAAAGGAATCACGTATGAACATTAAGCCTCAGCCGTCCACGGCAAGGCCTGATAGTACTCAATGGGATCCTCAGGCCTATCTGAAATTCGCTCGACTAAGGGAGCGTCCGGTGGTCGAGTTACTAGACCATATTTGCTTGGAACATCTAGAACGCATCTATGACCTGGGATGCGGAACTGGCATTGCCACTCATCTCCTGGCCAAGCGCTGGCCGCAAGCCGATCTGACGGGGGTCGACAGCTCGGCGGAGATGCTTGGTGAGGCCAGCTATCTGCCGATCAAGGCCCTCTGGAACAAAAGCGACTTACAGAGCTGGCAGGCAGAGCAACCTGCCGACCTACTGTTTGCTGCTGCAGTACTGCATTTCATCAATGGTCACGACGTGTTGCTGCCACGGCTGCTGCGACAACTCAACCCCGGAGGTTGTCTAGCCGCACACATGCCTAATTGGCGCGACGCGTTGTGGTATCAACTGATGCTCGAAACCCTTGAGCACGCAGGACTCGATGGCGGCCCATTGGGTACTACGGAGTTACGTCAGTTCATGGCTGAGCGCCCGGTGCTATCGCTGGATTGTTATTACCGTCTGTTGGCACCACTGACCAAGGATTTGGATATCTGGGAAACCGAACACTTACAAGTGGTGGAAGGTCGGTCGCCGATTTTCGATTGGGTCAAGGTTTCGGCGCTACGGCCGGTGCTTTTGGCACTGGATGAGGTCGAGCGACAGTGTTTCCTGGATCACTTCCTGAAACTGGTTCATGAGCATTACCCGCCAGAGGGGAATGGACGAACGTTGTTTCCGTTCAAACGGATCTTTATTCTCGCTACCGTCTGAGTATTTATGACAGCACAAAAAGAACGCATCTCACCTGTGAGCGGACCTACAAAGAGATCACATCTCAACAGTAGGAATGGTCACCTTTCCACAGTTTATGAGCTGACCTGCTGTGACTTGTATTCCGCTTGTTGGCTTTGCAGCGTATCCAGCGAAGAATCCGGCGGCAACAAGCGCAATGCATAGGAAGGCGTTTCTCAAGATCATGCTGGGAGCCTATTAAACCGTTGATGTTGAAGCGTCCAGCACTGATTCCATATTAAGAAAAAGGTTCCTGACTTCCTCAAGCAGTGAGCTATCGATATCACGAAAGCTTGGGAAATCGCCTACATGCAGGTTAATTTTTTGGTGATAGAAGGGAGGGGCATACAACTGGAATTGGACTGGGTTAATGGGGTTGCGATGGATTGCAGGTACGGTATTGCTAGTGATTTCTTGGGTGCTGTTTATTGCGATGATCATCGAGAGGAATTGGCCGGTCAGTTGATCGCTACGCAGTAAATCATGCGGGGCCGATCAACTCTGCCTCCTTATTTGTAGGTAGCCATCATGTGTTTGCTTCGCGTTACTGCGGCTCGATCAGGTTGAAATCGCTCAGCGCTGCGTGGGCAAGGCATTCCAGGGTCGATGCCAGTCCGAAGGCTTTCTTCGAGGACTCGTTGCAGCATCAACAACTCCTCACGCTGTACGGTTAGGGTGGCTTCGATTTGCTGAATTTCCCCCAGGCGTACATTGATCTGTTCCAAGGTGAGGGATTTGGAGCAGCTCCCGTCATGAAGGAAAAGGCTACGAATCGTGTCGAGAGAAAATCCCAGCCTTTGCGCATGGATCACGACTTCCAAGCGTTTAATGGTGGATTCGCTGTAATAGCGATAGTTGTTCGTGTCGCGCGTGGGGGCCTCCAGTAGGCCTTGCTCCTCGTAGTACCGTATTGCTGAAGCAGCAAGGCCTGTGCGGCGCGCAATCTCGCCTATCTTCATTTTTTGCTTGACCTTCAAGTTGACTTTAAGCCGCAGTATAAGCGCAAGCGTAATCTGGAAAGCAATCGGATTGGGCTCGATAAAGACCGTTGACCTACGTGGAATATGAGAAATGAGCAAAATAACCGAGTTGCTGAAGTGGCGTTATGCGACGAAAAAGTACGATTCGTCCAAGACAGTACCTGCTGAAAAGCTAGAGCGAATTCTGGAGGCGGTACGACTGACGGCGACGTCGAGCGGGCTCCAGCCATTTGAATTGCTGGTGGTGACCAATCCGCAAATTCGCGAAAGGATTAAGGCGGTCAGCTGGAATCAGTCTCAGGTTACCGACTGCTCTCATCTGCTGGTGTTCGCCGCTTGGGACGACATCACGCCTGAGCGTGTCAACATGATGTTCGACTTGACTAATGTTGTACGGGGTAGCGTCAACCAGGACTGGGAAAACTACCGTCAAATGCTCCTCGGTATAGTCGCCGAGCGTGGACAGGAGGCCAATTATCAAGCGGCTGCGCGTCAAGCCTATATTGGCCTCGGTTCGGCTTTAATCGCCGCGGCCTCCGAGGAAGTCGACGCGACGCCTATGGAAGGTTTCGACCCATCGGCTGTCGATGACATTCTGGGACTGGGGGCCAGGCATCTGCGCAG
>NZ_JBOICG010000361.1:0-1864 GCF_050739995.1 Pseudomonas sp.
GATATCACCCTGGATACTCTGGCCCAGGCATTGCGACAGGCACAGATCGGATAGGGTGTGAAAATTCTCGAGTGATTGTCGGATCGATACCGTCGCGAAGTGGTCCAACTCTCAGTAAACTGTCATTTTTTCCGAATCCTTCTTTTCGAGGTTTATGCATGACTATCAGTCCTTTTGCGGGCAAGCCGGCGCCAGCCCAGTTGCTGGTGGACATCCCGCGACTGGTCACGGCCTATTACACCGGCCAGCCTGATGCAGCAATCTCCACTCAACGCGTGGCCTTTGGTACCTCCGGGCACCGCGGCAGCTCTTTCGAGCTGAGTTTCAACGAATGGCATGTGCTTGCCATCAGCCAGGCCATCTGCCTGTACCGTGAAGCCCAGGGCATCAACGGCCCGCTGTTTGTCGGCCTGGATACCCATGCCTTGTCGACACCGGCCGGCGCCAGCGCCCTGGAAGTCCTGGCGGCCAATGGCGTGCACGTGATGCTGGCCGAAGGTGACGAATACACGCCGACCCCGGCGATTTCCCACGCGATCATCTGCTACAACCGTGGCCGCACCAGTGGCTTGGCGGACGGCATCGTCATTACACCGTCCCACAACCCGCCACAAAGTGGCGGCTACAAGTACAACCCGCCCAATGGCGGCCCGGCTGACACGCATGTCACCAAGTGGATCGAAGCCAAGGCCAACGAGCTGCTGGCCAACAAACTGGCGGGGGTCAAGCGCATCACCCACGCGCAGGCGCTCAAGGCTGACACCACCCATCGCCATGACTACCTCAACAGCTACGTGGCCGACTTGATCAATGTGATCGACATGGACGCCATCCGCAGCGCCAATCTGCGTCTGGGCGTTGACCCGTTGGGTGGAGCAGGGGTGCGCTACTGGTCGGCGATTGCCGAGCACTACCGCTTGAACCTGGACGTGGTGAATACCGAAGTCGACTCCACCTTCCGCTTCATGAGCGTCGACTGGGACGGTCAGATCCGCATGGACCCGTCTTCCAGCTATGCCATGCAAGGTTTGATCGGCCTCAAGGAACGTTTCGACGTGGCCTTTGCCTGCGACCCCGACCACGACCGTCACGGCATCGTTACTCCGTCTGGTGGCTTGTTGGCGCCCAACAACTACTTGGCGGTGTCCATCGACTACTTGTTCCAGAACCGCCCCGACTGGCGCGCTGACGCGGCCGTGGGCAAGACCGTGGTCAGCAGCGGCCTGATAGATCGCGTGGCAGCACGTATTGGCCGTCGCCTGTACGAAGTGCCAGTAGGCTTCAAGTGGTTCGCCGATGGTTTGTTCGAAGGCTCGCTGGGGTTTGGCGGCGAAGAAAGCGCCGGTGCCTCGTTCCTGCGCAAGGACGGCACCGTGTGGAGTACCGACAAGGACGGCCTGATTCCAGCCTTGCTGGCAGCGGAAATGACCTCGCGCAAAGGCCAGGACCCCAGCCAGATCTACCGCGGCCTGACCGACGCCCTGGGCGAGCCGTTCGCCATTCGTGTCGATGCCAAGGCCACCCCGGCGCAGAAAGCGTTGTTGGGCAAGCTGTCGCCGGAGCAAGTCACATCCACGCAATTGGCTGGGGAGAGCATCCAGCAGATCCTCAGCCATGCGCCGGGCAATAACCAGGCGATCGGTGGTTTGAAAGTGATGACTGAAAATGGCTGGTTCGCCGCGCGCCCATCAGGCACTGAGGACATCTACAAGATCTACGCCGAGAGCTTTATTGGCGAAGATCACCTCAAGCAGTTGGTGGAAGAGGCCCAAGTACTGGTAGACGGTGCAATCTCCCAGTAACCCAGAAAGTCAAAATGTGGGAGGGGGCTTGCTCCCGATGACAGTGTGTCAGTCAACTAAGA
>NZ_JBOICG010000362.1:0-15697 GCF_050739995.1 Pseudomonas sp.
AACATGGCGAGGGAATGGGGCCTGACCGAGCGGGAGAACCCATGCCAGGGAATCAGGAAGAACAAGGAAACGCCGCGTGACTACTACGCCAACGCTGCGGTGTGGGATGCGGTCTATGGAATGGCTAAACCCGAACTAAAAGAAGCCATGGACCTGGGGTATCTGACGGGCCAAAGGCCAGCCGATGTGATTGCCATGCGCAGTGACGATACCGAGGGTGATTATTTCCTGGTGACTCAGGGGAAGACCAGCCTGAAGCTCAGGATTCTCATGCGCACAGAGGCCGGGGAAAACAGTTTGGGGAAATTGATTAGAGAGATAACGGAAAGAAATGCACACCATCCGTCCAAGTACCTGCTGATTAACAAGCACGGCAAGAGGATGACAAAAGGGATGTTGCGCTTGCGCTGGGACAAAGCGCGAGATAAGGCGCAGCAGAAGGCAATTGATCAGGGGGATCCAATGCTTGCTGCGAAGATTGGCGGGTTTCAGTTTCGTGATATCCGACCCAAAGCGGCATCGGAAATTGCTGATATCGGCGATGCCAGCCTGCTCCTTGGGCACAGTACACAGGAAATTACGAAGCGCGTTTACCGGCGCATCGGGGCCGCTGCCAAGCCTTCAAAATAGGAAAGTTTCGGAACTCATGCCTAATAGTTTCGGAACTCCCGTGGTTTCATGGCTTATCTTCGCCAAACCCCAGAAACGCAAAAGCCCCGCAATCGCGGGGCTTTCGTGTAAATCTTGGCGGGAAACCAGGGATTCGAACCCTGGGAACGCTATTAACGTTCGCCGGTTTTCAAGACCGGTGCATTCAACCACTCTGCCAATTTCCCTTTCGCATCACAGGATGATAGTAGCCCTTCCTGCGTCAGCGGGCGCCATAATACCCGAATGAAACACACTGTCAAACTCTCGCCATAGCTTGTTACAGAGCGTCTGTTATGATCTTTGCGACTGAACGTTTCAAAACTGAAGGAGTGTCGCCATGCGCGAACAGAATTACGCAGTGAATGGTAACGCGCAGGCTGAGCAGCTTGAAGTCAGCCGCGTGTTGCGCAACACCTACGGCTTGCTCGCCCTGACCCTCGCATTCAGCGGCGTGATGGCGTACGTGGCACAGCAGATGCGTGTTGGTTATCCGAATATCTTTGTCGTGCTGATCGGCTTCTATGGCCTGTTCTTCCTGACCAACAAGCTGCGTGACTCGGCCTGGGGCCTGGTGTCGGCGTTTGCCTTGACCGGTTTCATGGGCTTTATCCTCGGCCCGATCCTCAACCGTTACCTCGGCATGGCCGGCGGTGCCGAAGTGGTCAGCTCGGCGTTTGCCATGACCGCCCTGGTGTTTGGCGGCCTGTCGGCCTATGTGCTGATCAGCCGCAAGGACATGAGCTTCCTGGGTGGTTTCATCACCGCAGGTTTCTTCGTGCTGCTGGCAGCCGTCGTAGCTGGCATGTTCTTCCAGATCAGTGGCCTGCAACTGGCGATCAGCGCGGGCTTTGTGCTGTTCTCCTCTGTGTGCATCCTGTTCCAGACCAGTGCCATCATCCATGGCGGTGAGCGTAACTACATCATGGCGACCATCAGCCTGTATGTATCGATCTACAACCTGTTCATCAGCCTGTTGCAGATCTTCGGCATCATGAGCCGTGATGACTGATCGCTAGCACCCAAAAAAATGCCCCGTATCGAAAGATACGGGGCATTTTTGTTTCAGGGTTCAATACTGGTTGGGTTCCATCTCCAGGTCGACCTTGAAACGCTCGGCAATATTCTGCTGGATACGCAGTGCCAGGTTTGCAATGTCATGCCCGGTGGCAGTGCCATAGTTGACCAGCACCAGCGCCTGCATCTTATGCACACCCGCATCACCGTCCCTGAAGCCCTTCCAGCCAGCCTTATCGATCAACCAGCCAGCGGCGAGCTTCATCTGGCCATCGGCCTGAGGGTACGCCACCAGATCCGGGTACTGCGCCTGTAGCTCTGCAGCCAGCGCCTGAGACACCAGCGGGTTCTTGAAGAAGCTGCCAGCGTTACCAAGCTCCGCCGGATCGGGCAGTTTCTCTCGGCGAATACTGCAGATCGCGCGACTGACATCACTCGGGGTCGCCTCGATGATCCCCTGCCCGGCCAAGCGCTGCTGCACTGGGCCGTAGTCCAGTTTCAGGTGAGCGGCCCGACTCAGGGCAAAGCGCACTCGCAAGATCAACCAACGCCCGACTTCATGCTTGAACAGGCTGTCACGGTAGGCGAAGTTGCACTCATCCAGGCTGAAATCCCGCAGTTCGCCCGTGTGGCGATCCAAGGCAGTCAGGCCGGCAAAGACGTCCTTGATCTCCACTCCGTAGGCGCCAATGTTCTGCATCGGGGCAGCACCGACGGTTCCAGGGATCAGGCTGAGGTTTTCCAGGCCGCTAAAGCCTTGCTCCAGGGTCCACAGCACAAAGGGGTGCCAGGCCTCTCCAGCTTCGGCCTCAACCACTACGTGCACACCGTCGTCGTGCAACACCCGGATACCTTGGGTGGCCATACGCAAGACCAACGCGGCAATGTCCTGGGTCAACAGCAAATTGCTGCCGCCACCGATCACCAGCAGCGGCACCGCCTGCACGGCTGCATAGGCCAGCGCTTCACGGACATCCGCATCACTGTGGGCCTCGGCAAACAGCTGGGCACGCACATCAATGCCGAAGCTGTTGAATGGCTTGAGCGATACCTGCGCAAGCACTTGCAAGGTCATAACCGCCCCTTCAATTCAATGATCAATAAATCGCAGGCGCGCTCGATCAGGTCCAGAACTCGTTCGAAACCTTGCTCGCCTTCATAGTAAGGGTCTGGTACTTCGTCGACCTCGCCCTCATAGCGGCGCAGGAACAAATCCAGCTCCGCCTTGCCCTGCCCCGGCTGCAACGCCTTGAGGTTACGCAAGTTGCTGTGGTCCATGGCCAGGATCAGGTCATAACGCGCAAAGTCGGCACGCGAGACCTGCTGGGCACGCTGGGCCGACAGGTCATAACCTCGCGCCAACGCCGCGCGCTGGCTACGCTGGTCAGGCGGGTTGCCAACATGCCATTCGCCTGTGCCGGCCGATGCCACCTCAACCCGGCCCGCCAACCCCGCTTCGCGCAATTTGTAGCGCAGTACACCTTCGGCGGTCGGTGAGCGGCAGATATTGCCCAGGCAGACGAACAGAACCTCCATCAGGCCCCCAGCAGGCGACGGATGCGCTCAAGGTCTTCAGGGGTATCAACACCCGCAGGCGGTGCTTCCAGGGCATCGCCCACATGGATGCGCACGCCGTGCCACAAAGCGCGCAATTGCTCCAGGGACTCGGTGTTTTCCAACCAGCAAGGGCCCCAGCTGACGAAGTCATGCAGAAAGCCGGCGCGATAGGCGTAAATGCCAATGTGGCGACGGTACGGCACGCCCTCCGGCAATACATCGGGACGCTTGGCGAAGGCGTCGCGGGCCCAAGGCAGGACCGACCGACTGAACGTCAGGGCCAGGCCATTGATGTCGCTGACGACCTTCACCACATTCGGATTGAACAGGGTATCGATGTCTTCAATCGGTTCGGCCAGAGTGGCCATGCGCGCTTCGCCGTGGGCCGCCAGGTTGGCCGCCACCTGGTCGATGACACTCGGCGGAATCAACGGCTCATCACCCTGTACGTTGACCACGATGGCATCGGGCGCAAGACCCAGCTGCGTGGCGACTTCAGCCAGGCGGTCGGTGCCGGAGTTATGGTCTTCGCGAGTCAGCACCGCTTCAGCGCCAAAGCCTTTGCAGGCGTCAATGATGCGCGGGTCATCGGTGGCCACCACCACGCGCTCGGCGCTGCTTTTACTGGCCTGCTCCCACACCCACTGAATCATCGGCTTGTTGCCGATCAATTGCAGCGGCTTACCCGGAAGACGGGTCGATGCATAACGCGAAGGAATGACAACGGTAAAGGCGGTGGTCATTTATCCAGGCGCTCATCGGTGGTCAAGGTGCGGGCTTCGCTTTCCAGCATCACAGGGATGCCGTCACGGATCGGATAAGCCAGGCCAGCGCCTTTGCTGATCAGCTCGGTTTTGTCGGCGCTGAGCTTGAGCGGGCCTTTGCAGATCGGGCAAGCGAGGATATCGAGCAATTTGGTGTCCATGAGTATGTCCTGGAAAGAAGCGTTTTAAGGCAAGAGACGGGCGGGCAGCAGACGCATCAACTGCGTGTCGAACCAGGCGATAAACGCTGGCGACGGCACCGCATCCACCGCAAGGTACCACCAGTCAGGCTGGGCGAAGGCGCGGCACTTCACCGCGTCCTTCTCGGTCATGACCAGCGGCAATGACGGCGTAAAATTCAAGACCTCGGCGCTATAGGGCGCGTGGTCGGCAAATGCATGGGGTATCGGTCGCCAGTGTAGCGTTTCAAGGGTATTGAAGAAACGTTGCGGGTTGCCGATGCCGGCGACCGCGTGCACCGGCTGGCCCACCGGAAAATAATCGACCGGCTGGCGCTCACCGGTTTTGAGGTTGACCAACGCCGTGGGCAACAGACGGAAGGCAAAGCCGTCCTCACGGTCCGCCGTGGCACCGTTGTAAAGCAGAGCATCTACGCTCTGTAAACGTTCCACCGGCTCTCGCAACGGCCCCGCCGGCAAGCAATGGCGGTTGCCGAGACCCCGCGCAGCATCGATCAACACCAACTCAAGGTCGCGGGCCAGGCGGTAATGTTGCATGCCGTCGTCTGAAAGGATCAGGTCCAGGGTTTCGCTGGCCAGCAACGCTTTCACGGCGCGGCTGCGGTCAGGGTCGATCATCAACGGGACGCCACAACGCTGCACGATCAGCAGAGGCTCGTCACCCGCCACTTCGGCGCTGTGATTGGCGTCGACTCGCCAAGGCA
Source organism: Pseudomonas sp. (assembly GCF_050739995.1). Lineage (GTDB taxonomy): Bacteria > Pseudomonadota > Gammaproteobacteria > Pseudomonadales > Pseudomonadaceae > Aquipseudomonas. Next base: position 4,891 of record NZ_JBOICG010000362.1, read on the forward strand.
ATTGGGGCGGCTTCGCACCGTAGCCACGGCTGACGACCCCGACGCGCAAACCACTGCGCCGACAGTGCTCAATCAACCACAGGATCAATGGCGTCTTGCCGGTGCCCCCCACGGTGATATTACCGACCACCACCACCGGCACCGGTGATTGGTAGATGTCGCCCTCGCCCGCCAGGAACCGCGCACGCTTGCGTTGCACCACTCGGCGATACAAAGACTCCAGCGGCCGTAGCAACGCAAGGGCCGGATGCCCCTCGTACCAAGCTTTGAGCAATCGATCGGACATGGACATCAGGGTACGCTCGCCGCCTCGACGGTGGACATGCGCAAATGGCTGAAGCCAAGTTTGCCGGCAGCATCCATCGCCGTGATCACCGCCTGATGCTGGGTCTTGCCATCGGCACTGATCGACAACGGCAGCGTGGTGTCGCCACCGGACTCCTTCTGCAAGGCGTCCATCAGGCTGTTGAGGTCGTTTTTCTCCAGTAACTGGTTATTCACCGAAAACACGCCATCGGCGCTGATGGCGATATCCAGTTGCTTGACCTGCTGATCTTCGGCCGGCGAGCCGCTGACCGCTTCCGGCAGATCGACCCGTAGCTCGGTCTGCCGAGTGAAAGTGGTGGTGACGACAAAAAACAGCAGCAGGATGAACACCACGTCGATCAACGACGCGAGGTTGATATCGACATTTTCCCGTTGCTTGCGGCGAAATTTCACGCTCTGCCCTCGACCAGGTCCACATCACGGTCGCCCTGCACCACTTCCACCAGTTTGATGGCTTCCTGCTCCATGCCAACCACCAGTTCATCAATGCGGCGCTGCAGGAAGCGGTGGAAGAACACCGATGGAATACCGACCATCAGGCCCGCTGCAGTGGTGATCAAGGCCTTGGAAATCCCCCCGGCCAGCACCGCGGCGTTGGTCGTCATGCCCGAGCCCATGAACGAGCTGAAGATATCAATCATGCCCAGCACCGTTCCCAGCAAGCCGAGCAACGGCGCCATCGCGGCAATGGTGCCAAGGGCGTTGATGTAGCGTTCCAGCTCATGAATGACCCGGGCGGCCGCCTCTTCGATGCACTCTTTCATGATCTCGCGACCATGTTTGGAGTTGGCCAGGCCTGCGGCAAGGATTTCCCCCAGGGGGGAGTTGGCGCGCAGCTCCTTGAGTTTTTCCTTGTCGAGCTGCTTGTTCTTGATCCAGCCCCAGACCTGCCCCAGCAAATGCTCGGGGGTCACGCGACTGGCGCGCAGGGTCCACAGGCGTTCGGCAACGATGCCGAGTGCGGCGATGGAACTCAGGATGATCGGCAACATCATCCAGCCGCCGGATTTGACCAATTCCCACACAGTGAATGCCCCCTCGAAAAAGTGCGCCACTTTACCATATAGGCTCAGTCGCGGTGTTCGTCGACGTCTGACCCGCGTGTCGCAGGCGTCGGTCTTTGGCAACGCTGGGTTACGGTAAGGGTTCGCGCCAGAAACGGCGTTGACTGCGCGCAACAACCGGGGGCTCGAAGGCGCCCAATTGCAGGCGTACCGCGCCTTGTTCGGCGCTGTCGTAGATCCGGCTGCCCATGGCCTGGTAACGCTCCATCACCGAAGGATGGGGGTGACCGAACGCATTCCCCCTCCCCCTGGAGATCAGCACCGACGTGGGCGCCAGCCGTTGTACAAAGGGCCAGGAAGAGGAACTGCGGCTGCCATGATGGGGCACTTGCAGCCAATCGGTTGGCACCGCCAACGACGTATCGAGCAAAGCCCGTTCTGCCGCACGGTCGATATCACCGGTGAGCAGCAAGCGCTCGCCATTGGCCTGCACCTGTAGCACGCAGGACTTGGGATTACCGTCGATGGCATCAGACCATTGCCATAAGTCGAACGACACACCGTCCCACGTCCACTGTTCACCACTGATACAGGGCTGAACCCCGAGAAAATCCGGCAACCCTTCGGTTTCGCCCCCCACCACCCTCCCGATGGGCAACCCCTCGGCAACCGCCATCGCACCGCCAGCATGGTCAGCGTCGGCATGACTGAGCAACATCATGTCCAACTGTTTGATCCCAAGCTTTTTCAGCGATGGCAATACCACGCGCGCGCCTAAATCAACCGAGCCGGATCGAGGCCCGGCGTCGTAGAGCAAGGTGTGATGACGGGTGCGCAGAATCAATGCTTGCCCCTGGCCGACATCCAGTTGCACCACGTCAACCCGTCCATGGGGCACCAGTTCCCTGGGTGGAAACACTGCCAACAACAGCATCGGCCAACCCAGCAGCCGGAACGGCACCCCCTTGGGCAACAGCAATACCAGCGCGCCCACGAGACTCACCAGCCAATACCCCAAGGGCACTTCAGCGGGTATCCAGGCCGGCAGGCGTACAGCCAACAGTGCCAGGCCGTTGAACAGTCCATCCAGTGATCCACCGGCCAACCACAGCAAGCCCTCGCCTACAAACGGCACCCATAGCAGCGCAGTCCCCAGCAGCGCCAAGGGCAGCGCCACCAGACTGATCCACGGCACCGCGAACAGATTAGCCACCGGAGCGCTTAGACTGATGGGCAGACCGAGCATCAGCAAAACCGGAAACAACCCGATAGCGATCAACCATTGCGGTCGGGTCCAGGCCTGCCACACGCTCCAGGGGCCCAAACGTGCGCTGAAGGCCAGCACCAGCACGGCAACCGCGGCAAACGACAACCAGAATCCCGGCTGTAGACTGGCCAAGGGCTCAAACAGCAACACAGCATTGAACGCCAGCAACAACGGCCACCAGGCACCCAAATGCCTAAACCGCAGGCGCCACAGCAGCACCAGAGCGAGCATCATGCAAGCCCGCTGCACCGGCACGCCAAACCCCGCAAGCAAGCCATAACCCAGCGCGGTAACGAATGCCAGAGCGCATGCCCACGGCAACCACGGCAACGCTCGGGGCCAGGCACCGTAACGCGCCAAACCAGCCACCAGACCGTAAATCAACCCAGCCAGCAAGCCAATGTGCTGGCCGGAAATCACCAGCAGGTGCACGGCCCCAGTGTCCTGCAGCACCCGCCAATCCTGCGCCCCCAGCCCGGAGCCGTCCCCCAGCACCAACGCCGTCACGGCGGCTTGGCGATTTTGCATATCCACATCCATCAGGCGTTGACGGAGGTTATCGCGCCAAGCATTGCGAGCTGGCGCCAGGCGCTCGCCATCCTTCACCGACGCGGTGGCACCAATACGCTGGGCCAGCAGCCAGGCCTCGTAGTCAAATCCGTGAAAATTGAGCAGGCCGGACGGTCGCTTTAGCGTCACGGCCAGGCGCCAGCGTTCACCACTGCGTACCGATGGGCCGCCATGCCAGGACACCCGGATACGCTTGGGCAACCGGGCAGTGCGCGACTGACTGTCGGCCAGCTCGAAGCGCACGCCGGTACCCGTCTGCTGCGGCAACCCGGTGACACGCCCCTCGACCCAACGGGTCTGCCCGTCCAGCGCGGGCAGTAATCGATCATCCAACGCCCACTGCGCGCTGATACACGCCCAACTCAGGCCCAGCAGGAAAAATGCCAGCGGATAGCTACGCCATGGCAACAGCATCAAGGCCAACACCAGCATCGCCAACAACCAACCGGCCGATGGCAGTGCCGGTAACCAGCGAAGCGTCAGCAACCCCAGTGCGAGCGCGAACATCCCTGTTCTCATGGATCATCCTTTTCAAGTGATCCACTCAGTCTTAGCGAGTCGCCCGATCCGACCTATGATGTTTTGTCACAAAGTCTGAATTTTCTGTTTATAGAATGCGGGCATACTTGCCCCTCGACCTGACCTGGACCCCTTATGCCCCGGCGCTTATTCAAACGGTACATGCCCGACCCCAGCAGCATCAGGGAACACAAGTCCTTACGATTTCTCGGCACGTTGCTGCATGACCCCAACCTCTGGCACCTGAACCGGCACTCCGTCGCGCGCGCCATGGCAGTAGGCCTGTTTGCCGCGTTTATCCCGATTCCCTTGCAGATGTTATTGGCGGCGCTCCTGTCCATCAGCGTGCGCGCCAACATGCCCATCGCCGTCAGCCTGGTGTGGTTGACCAACCCGATCACCATGCCGTTTGTATTTGTCGGCACCTATCTAACGGGCGCCTGGCTGATGAACGTGCCGCCGCGCAGCCTGCCCGATAACCTGACCTGGGAATGGATCAGTGGTCAGTTGAGCACGCTGTGGCAGCCGTTCCTGCTGGGTTCAGTGGTATGTGGGTTGCTGCTCGCGGCGCTGGCCTACTGCCTGACCATGCTGTATTGGCGCTGGTGGGTTGCCCACCAGTGGAAAAAACGCAAACAACGGCGCACCGAGCGTTAGCGGGCCAAGAGTCGCACATGCACCCGCAAGCCCTGCCCGGTATTTTCCGCCCATAAACGCCCACCCTGGCGCTGTATGGCGTTGCGGGCAATGCTCAGGCCAAGACCGAAACCACCGTCCCCAGGGCGTGATCCTTCCAGGCGGGTAAAAGGCGCGAAGATGCGCTCCAGGTCTTGCTCATCAATCCCCCCACCCTGGTCCTCCAGCCAGAGGTGCCAGTAATCCCCTTCGCGGCAGCCGTCCAGCTGCACTACCCCGCTATCAGGCGAATGCCGTATCGCGTTGCGCAGGATATTTTCCAGGGCCTGGGCCAGCGCATTCAGGTTGCCCCGCACCCAGCAGTCGACCGCCAACCGACACGGCAGGCGCGACGTCGGCCAATCGCTTTCATAGCAGGCGTTCTCTCGCAGCATGTCCCACAACGCCTGGATCTGGATATCTTCGTTGGGCAGCGGTGTGCGCTCGCTGTCCAGCCAGGCCAGTTGCAGGCTGTCTTCCACCAGGCGCTGCATACCGTCGATTTCGCGGCTCAACCGCTCTCGAAGTTGCGCCAGGTCTTGCTCACTGTCACAGGCGACGCGCAAGCGGCTCAGGGGGGTGCGCAGCTCATGGGACATATCTCGCAGTAGCTGTTGCTGCAACACCACGGTGCCCTGCAAGCGCTCGGACATGTGGTCAAAAGCCCGGCTCAATTCGCCGAGTTCATCCTGGCGACTGGTGGCCTCGCGGGACATGCGCGTATTCAACTGGTCGGCGCGCCAAGCGTTAGCCTGCTCACGCAGTTGATTGAGGGGCATGATCAGCAACCGATAGAGACCAATGCACAGCAGCAAGGTGAACAAACCGGGAATCACGCCATTGGTCACCACACGCCACAACAGCTGATAACGCCCAGGCATAAAACGTTGTGGCAGCTCGATCACCAATAACCCCGCACCGGGGTCGACAGGAAACGGGATCTTGATCCATGGCAAGCCTTTGACATGCCGACTGACCGGCCACTCCAGGCCACGCAAAAACGTCAGGCGCAGGCTCTCCTTGGCGCTCAATGGTGCACTGCTGAGGGATTGCAGGTCATGGCCGATCACGCCGATCCAGGTGCTTTCTCGCGTAGTCATCAGTTGCAACCACGCATCCACCCCCGCTCGCCCTTGTGTGCTCCAGGCCAGTTCGGCGCCAGCTGCATAGCCCCGCAGGATCTCGCGGGACTCTTCAGCTACGTAGGCATTCTGCTCCTCCATGTACCGGCCCCAGGACCAACTGAGCCAAATCATCAGCAAGCAGAAGGCGATCAACAGGCAAGCCAGCTTCCAGAACAGTGAATGCTTGCCGGGCAAGCGCTCAAAGCCCCTCATCGTGACCGCTCAATACGTAGCCCTTGCCCCATACAGTGCGCACTTCGCGCTCGCTATAGCCGATGCTCTTGAGCTTGCGGCGAATCTGGCTGATATGCATATCCAGGCTACGGTCATGGGGAGCATAACCGCGCTGCAACACATGCTGATAAAGGAACGCTTTGCTGAGTACCTCTTCCGCATTGCGGTGCAGGGTTTCCAGCAGCCGATACTCACTGCGGGTCAGCCCGGCCCAGTGGTCACGATGGAAGACATCGCACAACTCATCGTCAAAGCGCAGGGTGTGGGCCTCTTCGCGCACAGGTATCAGCGCCGACTGGGGGCGGCGATCCAGGGCGACCCGACGCAAGATCGCCTCAATGCGCACGCGCAACTCGATCATGCTGAACGGCTTGGGCAGGTAGTCGTCCGCCCCCAGGCGAAAGCCGCTGATGCGATCCGCCTCGGCGCCCAGGGCCGACATCAAGATCACCGGCATTGCATGGCTCTGGCGCAAATGCGTGAGGATCGACAACCCGTCCAACCCAGGCAGCAGAATGTCCATCAACACCACGTCGAATGCCTGCTCACGCGCCATCTGCAACCCTTGCTGGCCATTCTGGCACCAGGTGACCTGAAAGCCACAACGGCCCAGGTGCTCTTGCACATAGGCACCCAATACAGGGTCATCTTCGATGGTCAGGATACTGGGTGGGCCAACTACTGCGGGATTCATTAGCGTCTGCAAGTCATTCTCAATGACTGATTATTCAAGATTAAACTGTTACAGGCAATCGCCAGCCGCCCGCGAATGGCCCGAAGATTGCGGCATATCATTAATTTGCGAGATTCCACACGGCGCAAATGGCTACACTGCGCACGTGGCGCGGGCCGGATGCCTGCGTGGATAATTGATATCAATGTGGTAGCAGGAGAGTGGCGTGCTTAGAAGAATGGGGATAAAAGGCCGCGTACTGTTGCTGACGTTATTACCGACCAGCCTGATGGCCTTGTTGTTGGGAGGCTATTTCACCTGGATGCAACTGTCGGAACTGCAGACCCAACTGCTGCAACGCGGCGAGATGATCGCCGAGCAATTGGCGCCGCTGGTGGCACCGGCCCTGAGCAGCAAAAATACCGACCTGCTCGAACGCATTGCCACTCAATCCCTGGAGCAGCAGGACGTTCGCGCCGTGTCGTTCCTCGCACCCGACCGCTCGTCCCTGGCCCACGCCGGCCCGACCATGCTCAACCAGCCGCCCATCGGCAACAGTTCGCACCTGTTGCAGCGCACTGGCAACGACGCCACGCGCTACCTGTTGCCGGTATTCGGTCGCCATCGCAACCTCGCGGGCGAACTGATCCCCGATGAGTCCGACCGCCTGTTGGGCTGGGTCGAGGTAGAACTGTCCCACAACGGCATGTTGCTGCGCGGTTATCGCAGCTTGTTCGCCAGCCTGTTATTGATCGCCATCGGACTGATCTGCACCGCCGCCTTGGCATTACGCATCAGCCGCACGATCAACTCACCGATCGGCCAGATCAAGCAGGCCGTGGCCCAACTCAAGGACGGTAATCTGGAAACCCGCCTGCCACCGTTGGGCAGCCAGGAACTGGACCAGTTGGCCTCGGGCATCAATCGCATGGCCGAGACCCTGCAAAATGCCCGGGAAGAACTGCAACACAGCATCGACCAGGCCACCGAAGATGTGCGCCAGAATCTCGAAACCATCGAGATCCAGAACATCGAGCTGGACCTGGCGCGCAAGGAAGCCCTGGAAGCCAGCCGTATCAAATCGGAGTTCCTGGCCAACATGAGCCATGAGATCCGCACGCCTCTCAACGGCATCCTCGGTTTTACTCATCTGCTGCAGAAAAGCGAGCTGTCACCACGTCAGCTGGATTACCTGGGCACCATTGAAAAGTCCGCCGACAATTTGCTGGGCATCATCAACGAAATTCTCGACTTCTCGAAGATCGAGGCCGGCAAACTGGTGCTCGACAGCGTGCCCTTCAACCTGCGGGACTTACTGCAAGACACCCTGACCATCCTCGCGCCTGCCGCCCATGCCAAGCAGCTGGAACTGGTCAGCCTGGTGTACCGCGACACGCCACTGGCGTTGGTGGGCGACCCGCTGCGCCTGAAGCAGATCCTGACCAACCTGATCAGCAATGCGATCAAGTTCACCCGCGAAGGCACCATCGTGGCTCGGGCAATGGTCGAGGATGAACAAGAGGACAGCGTCCAACTGCGCATCAGCGTGCAGGACACCGGTATCGGCCTGTCCAATCAGGATGTCCGCGCCCTGTTCCAGGCATTCAGCCAGGCCGATAACTCGCTGTCGCGCCAACCGGGCGGCACGGGTTTGGGATTGGTCATCTCCAAGCGGCTGATCGAACAAATGGGTGGTGAAATCGGCGTCGACAGCACGCCGGGTGAAGGTTCGGAGTTCTGGATCAGCCTGAACCTGCCCAAGACCCGTGACGACGTCGAAGACCTGCCCGCCCCGCCGCTGCTCGGGCGCCGCGTGGCAGTGCTGGAAAACCACGAACTGGCACGTCAGGCCCTGCAACATCAGTTGGAAGATTGCGGCCTGGAAGTCACCCCGTTCAACTCCCTGGAAAACTTGACCAACGGCATCACCAGCGCGCATCAAACCGAGCAGGCCATCGACCTGGCGGTGCTCGGCGTCACCGCCAACGACATCCCGCCCGAGCGCCTCAACCAACACCTGTGGGACCTCGAACACTTGGGCTGCAAGGTGCTGGTGCTGTGCCCCACCACCGAACAGATGTTGTTCAACCAGTCGGTGCCCAACCCCAACAGCCAGTTGCAGGCCAAGCCTGCCTGTACGCGCAAGTTGCGCCGGGCGTTGGCCGACTTGATCAGCCCGCGCCCCTCTCGCTGTGACCCGGGCGAACCGCTGTCCAGCCGTGCACCGCGCGTGCTGTGCGTGGATGACAACCCGGCGAACCTGTTGCTGGTGCAAACCCTGCTTGAAGACATGGGCGCCAAGGTCCAGGCGGTGGAAAGCGGTTACGCCGCCATCGATGCGGTGAAACAGGAAACCTTCGATCTGGTGCTGATGGACGTGCAAATGCCCGGCATGGATGGCCGCCAAAGCACTGAGGCGATCCGCCAATGGGAAAGCGAACGTCACGGCACGCCGTTACCCGTGGTCGCCCTCACCGCCCACGCCATGGCCAATGAAAAACGCGCCCTGCTGCAAAGCGGCATGGACGACTACCTGACCAAACCCATCAGCGAACGGCAACTGGCCCAAGTGGTGTTGAAATGGACCGGCCTGGCCCTGCGCAATCAAGGGCCGGAGCGCACCAACGACGGCTTGGGCCCAGGCTTGCAATTGCTGGTACTGGACCACGAAGAAGGCTTGCGCCTGGCGGCCAACAAGGCTGATCTGGCCGCCGATATGCTCGCCATGCTGCTGGCATCCCTGGAGGCCGACCGCCAGGCCATCACCGCCGCCCGCGAAGCGAATGACAACAACGCCCTGATCGAACGTGTCCACCGCCTGCACGGTGCCACGCGCTACTGTGGCGTGCCACAACTGCGCGCCGCCTGCCAGCGAGCCGAAACCCTGCTCAAGCAGGACGACGCCAAAGCCATGGCCGCACTCGACGAACTGGACATGGCGATTGCCCGCCTGGCCAGTGAAGCACGGGTCAGCGCCTGATTTAGGGAAACTGACCCCATGTGGGAGGGATGTAGCCCCCTCCCACACTTGCTCAGCATTTCCAACTCGCAAACTGCAGGGAGCTTTATTCAATGCGCGTCATTCTTTTCAGCAGCCAGACCTACGACCGTGAGAGTTTTCTCGGCGAACCTTTGCCGACCGGCGTGGAGCTGCACTTTCAGCCTGCCCGGCTCAACCTCGATACCGTCGCCCTGGCCGACCGGCACGAAGTGGTCTGCGCCTTCATCAACGACGACCTCAGCGCCCCGGTACTGGAGCACTTGGCCAAGGGCGGCACGCGTTTGATTGCCCTGCGTTCGGCGGGCTACAACCATGTCGACCTGGCCGCCGCCAAGCGCCTGGGCCTGGTCATCGTCCGCGTCCCGGCCTACTCGCCCCACGCGGTGGCCGAACATGCCGTGGCGCTGATCCTGGCCCTCAACCGCCGCTTGCACCGCGCCTATAACCGCACCCGCGACGGCGACTTCAGCCTGCATGGCCTGACCGGCTTCGACCTCGTCGGCAAGACCGTCGGCGTGATCGGCACCGGGCAGATCGGGGCGACATTCGCCAAGATCATGGCCGGTTTCGGCTGCAAACTACTGGCCTATGACCCCTTCCCCAATCCACAGGTGCAGGCCCTTGGCGCCCGCTACGTAAGCCTGCCCGAGCTGCTCACCGAGGCGCAGATCATCAGCCTGCACTGCCCGCTCACCCGCGACAGCCAACACCTGATCAACGCCCACTCTCTGGCCCATATGCAGCCGGGCGCGATGCTGATCAATACCGGGCGCGGTGGCCTGGTCGACACGCCTGCACTGATCGACGCACTCAAGGATGGCCAACTCGGCTATTTGGGGCTGGATGTGTATGAGGAAGAAGCCCAGCTGTTTTTCGAAGACCGCTCCGACCTGCCCTTGCAGGATGACGTTCTCGCGCGCCTGCTGACCTTTCCCAACGTGATCATCACGGCCCACCAGGCGTTCCTCACCCGTGAAGCCCTGGCGGCGATTGCCGGCACCACCCTGGCCAATATTGCTGCATGGGCCGATGGCGTGCCACAGAACCTGGTCGAGGGATGATCAGCGGTCACATACCAGGCACATGATGGGCCAGTACCCGTGATAGGATGCCGCGCCTAATTGGAGGACCCATGGCCGAACACGATTTCCGCTTCAGCTTGCTGAGCCCGCAACACACCCTGATCGAATGCCGTGCCCTGGTGCCGGGCCGTTACCAGGTCACCGGCAACGGTGGTTCGATCAAGCATGGCGACGTGCTGATCGTCACCCTGCGCGGCAGTAAAACCCTGTCGATGCGCTTGACCGTCGAAGGTGACGCGCGCTACTCCATCCGCCCGGCGGGCCAATGGGTCGCCATGGCCCAGGGGCCGAAGTTCGGCGAGTTGGAGATTCACACCTGGAAGGTCAACTG
>NZ_JBOICG010000363.1:0-10662 GCF_050739995.1 Pseudomonas sp.
CGTTATTACTGCTATCGCCGATGATTCCCCTGATGTTCATGGGCGATGAGGTCAACGCCAATGAGCCGTTCCTGTTTTTCACCGATCACCACGGCGAGCTGGCTGAAGCCGTGCGTGAAGGCCGGCGCAATGAGTTTTCCGACTTTGCCGCCTTTGATGACCCCGAGCAGCGTGAGCTGATCCCCGACCCCAACGCCCTGTCGACTTTCCTGCGCTCAACACCTTCATTTATCGAGAACGAACACACTCAGCTCTACCGCCAACTGCTGAGCCTGCGTCACCAACAGATCGTGCCTCACTTGCCCGGTTGCGTGGCCTTGAGTACACAAGTGCTGGCCGACGCAGCCATCAGCGCACGCTGGCGACTGGGCAACGGCAGCTTGCTGCAAATCGACCTCAACCTCAGCGCCAAGCCCGTCGATCACGCTGCACCCCATGCCTGTCTTTTCGAAACGCCAGCCAGACAGGGCGCGCACTTGGCCCCCTACAGCGCCCGCGTTTTCCTAACCCCTGTTGGAGAGCACCCTTGAGCGAAGCGAACCTGGAAATCCTCGCCAGCCGCGCGGGCCTGGCCGTCGATTGGATCGACGCCAACGGCCGCCCGCAACATGTGAAACCTGACGCCCTGCGCGCCGTGCTCAAAGGTTTGGGACATCCGGCCGACACCGATGCCGAGATCGACGCCAGCCTGCTGGAGCTTGAGCAGGTGCAACAAGACAAGCACCTGCCCCCACTGATGACCGTCGACAGCGGCGCAGGTCTGGACCTGGCGCGCTACTTCCCCCCAGACACCGCCTGCCGCGTCAGCCTGGAACACGGTGAAACCCTGGAATTGCGTCTCGACGGTAACGCCGTATTGCCTGGCGTCATCGCCTTGGGTTACCACCAAGTGCACATTGCCGAGCAGACCTTCACCCTGGCCGTCGCCCCCACCCACTGCTACAGCGTGGCTGAAGCGGTGAACAGCCACCCTGCCCGCGCCTGGGGCCTGAGTGCCCAGCTGTATGGGCTGCGCCGTCTGGGTGATGGCGGCTTCGGCGACACCCTGACCCTGGAGCACCTCGCCCGTTCCGCCGCCGAGCGCGGTGCCGATGCTCTGGCGATCAGTCCGATGCACGCCATGTTCAGTGCCGACACTGAGCGCTACAGCCCATATTCACCGTCCAGCCGTCTGTTTCTCAACAGCCTGTATGCCTCACCGGCGTGCATCCTGGGCGAACGCGAAGTGCACAGCGCCATCGAGGCCGCGGGGCTGGCAGACGAACTGCACACCCTCGAACAACTGACCCTGATCGACTGGCCTGCCGCCGCCAAGGCCAAGCAGCGCCTGTTGCGCACCCTGTATGAAGGCTTCCGCCACGGCGAGCACCCGCAACAGGCCGATTTCTTGAGCTTCCGACAAGCCGGCGGCGAAGCCCTGGAGAACCACTGCCGCTTCGAAGCCGTACAATCCGCACGCGCCGCTGCCGGGGAAGACCTCGATTGGCGGCACTGGCCACAAGACTGGCGCACACCGCAGAGCCCGGCCCTGGCGCAATTTGCCGAAGATCACCGTGACGAGATCGGCTATTTCGCTTTCTGCCAATGGCTGATCGCCCGCAGCCTGGAGCGTGCACAGCAAGCCGCGCGTGGCAGCGGCATGGGCGTCGGCCTGATCGCCGACCTGGCCGTGGGCGCCGATGGCGGCGGCAGCCAGGCGTGGAGCCGTCAGGACGAGTTGCTGGCCGACCTCACGGTGGGAGCGCCACCGGACATCCTCAACCGCGCCGGTCAAGGCTGGGGGATCTCCGCGTTCTCGCCAGAGGGTCTCAAGCGCAACGGCTTTCGCGCCTTCATCGAAATGCTGCGGGCCAACTTCGCCCATGCCGGCGGCCTGCGCATCGACCATGTGATGGGCCTGCAGCGCCTATGGGTCATCCCCAACGGCGCGTCGCCCCGTGAAGGGGCTTACCTGTATTACCCGGTCGACGACCTGCTGCGCCTGTTGACCCTGGAATCCCACCGTCACCAGGCCATCGTGCTCGGTGAAGACCTCGGCACCGTGCCCGACGGCCTGCGCGAAAAGCTCATCGGCCGCTCGATCCTCGGCATGCGGGTGTTGCTGTTCGAGCAAAACCATGAGGGCCAGTTCAAACCGATCCTCGACTGGCCGGACAACGCCCTGGCAACCACCAGCACCCACGACTTGCCCACTCTCAACGGTTGGTGGCACAGCCGCGATATCGAATGGAACATCCAGCTGGGCCTGATCGACGCGCCCACCGTGGAGCAATGGAGCGAACACCGCCTGCGCGAACGCCAGGCACTGCGTCAGGCCCTGAGCCAGGACCCGCAGAACTTCGTCGATGAGATCCGCAATGACACCGATCACATGATCGATGCCAGCGTGCGATACCTTGGCCACACGCGTGCGCCGTTGGTGCTGCTGCCTCTGGAGGACGCGCTGGGCATGGAAGAACAAGCCAACCTGCCCGGCACTATCGACACCCACCCCAATTGGCGACGCCGCCTGCCAGGTGAGGCGTCCAGCCTGCTCGACAATGCAGGCGCTGCCCGCCGTCTCGAATTGCTCGCCGTTGCGCGCAACCAAGCCTTCGAGCGTGACCGGTGAACGTGTTGCCTCTACGCGCCACCCAGCGCCTGCAATTTCATAAAGGTTTCACCCTGGACGAGGCGGTGCCACTGGTACCGTACTTCGCCCGACTCGGCATCAGCCACCTGTATGCCTCGCCGCTGCTCAGCGCCCGTGCCGGCTCCATGCACGGCTACGATGTGGTCGACCCCACCCGGATCAACCCAGAGCTGGGCGGCGAGCCGGCGCTACGTCGCCTGGTTGCCGCCTTGCGTGAGCACGACATGGGCTTGATCCTGGATATCGTCTCCAACCACATGGCCGTGGGCGGTGCCGACAACCCCTGGTGGCTAGACGTGCTGGAGTGGGGCCGCCTGAGTCCCTACAGCGAGTTCTTCGATATCCAATGGCATTCCCCCGACCCACTGCTCAAAGGCCAGCTATTGATGCCCTTTCTCGGCAGTGACTATGGCGAAGCGCTGCAAAGCGGCGCGCTGACGCTGCAGTTCGACGCTGAACACGGCGCGTTCTACGTCGAGCATTACGAACATCGCTTTCCGATCTGCCCGAAGGACTACGCGGTGATTCTCGGCACCGATGCATCACTCAAGCCGCTGGCCGACCGCTTCAGCGCCCTCGCCTATCAGGACGATGCCTACATCGAAGCGAGCTGGCTGAAACACGCGCTGGCCGAGCGGGCGACGGAAGTGTTGCCGGCCATCAAGCGGCGGCTCACGGCGTTCGACGGGCGCACGCCGGAAGGTTTCCCGCGACTGCATCAATTGCTTGAGCAACAGGCCTATCGCCTGGCCAGTTGGCGTACCGCCGCCGACGACATCAACTGGCGGCGCTTCTTCGACGTCAACGAACTGGGCGGCCTGCGTGTCGAACGCAGCGCCGTGTTCGAAGCCACCCATGCCAAGATCTTCGAATTGATCAGCACGGGGCTGGTGGACGGTTTACGCGTCGACCATATCGACGGGCTCGCCGACCCGCGTGGCTACTGCCGCAAGCTGCGCCGCCGAGTGAATGCGCTGGCGCCCGGGCGACATGTGCCGATCTTCGTGGAAAATATCCTCGGTGAGGGGGAAACCCTGCGTGAAGACTGGCAAGTGGACGGCACCACTGGCTACGAATTCATGAACCAACTATCGCTGCTGCAACACGACCCGGAGGGCTTCGAACCGCTGGCTGAATTGTGGACGCGCCACAGCGAGCGGCCTTCGGCGTTTATCGAAGAGGCGTGGCTGGCCCGCCAACAGATTCTCAACGGTTCCCTGGCCGGTGACTTTGAAAGCGTCGCCCAAGCATTGCTGCAGGTGGCTCGTGACGATGTGATGACGCGGGACCTGACCCTGGGCGCCATCCGTCGCGCCTTGCAGGCGCTGATCGTGCACTTCCCGGTGTACCGCACCTATATCAGCGCCTTGGGCCGTAGCCCTGCCGACGAGCATGTTTTTCAACAGGCCTTGAGCGGTGCCCGCAACATTCTGAGCGAAGGCGACTGGCCGGTGCTCGAGCACCTGCAAGCATGGTTGGGCGGCCAGCCCTGGCGTCAGCGCCCGGTGGGCCGCGAGCGCAAGATCCTCAAGCATGCCTGTGTGCGCTTCCAGCAACTGACCTCGCCGGCCGCGGCCAAGGCCGTGGAAGACACGGCGTTTTATCGTTCAGCGGTGTTGTTGTCGCGCAATGACGTGGGTTTCAGTACCGAGCAGTTCAGCGCTCCGCTGGCCGACTTCCATGCCGTCAATCAACAGCGCTTGCGGACCTTCCCCGACAACCTGCTGGCCACCGCCACCCACGACCATAAACGCGGTGAAGACAGCCGTGCACGCCTGGCAGTGCTCAGTGAGTGCGCGCCGTGGTATGCCGAGCAGGTGGAGCACTGGCGCTCCCTGGCCGTGCAGTTGCGCGACACTACACATTGCCCCTCGGCCGGCGATGAACTGATCCTCTACCAAGTGCTGTTGGGCAGTTGGCCACTGGAGGCCAACCCCGACCTTGAGGACTACCGACATCGACTCTGGCAATGGCAGCAGAAAGCCCTGCGCGAGGCCAAGTTGCAGAGCAGTTGGAACGCCCCCAACGAAGCCTATGAAAAAGGTGTCGACGCCTTCCTCCAGCGCCTGCTGCTCAGTGATGAAGGTCGACCGTTACGCACCGCTCTCGGTGCCGCAGTCCAGGTCATCGCCCCTGCCGGCGTGCTGAATGGGCTGGCGCAAACCTTGCTTCGCCTCACCGTGCCGGGCGTGCCGGATCTGTACCAGGGTAATGAATTCTGGGACTTCAGCCTGGTGGACCCGGATAACCGTCGCCCGGTGGATTTCAACGCACGGCAACGGGCGCTCGATACACCACCGGACATCGGCGAACAGTTGTCCAACTGGCACGACGGGCGTATCAAACAGGCGTTGATTACTCAGGTACTGGCCTTGCGCAAGGCCCACCCTGACGTATTCAGCCGAGGCAGCTACACACCTGTGGAGGTCGAGGGTGCCTATGCCGAACACGTGGTTGCGTTCTGCCGCGAACATCAAGGCAAACGCGTACTGGTGGTGGTGCCGCGCTGGCCCCATCGCCTGCTTGAAAACAGTGAGCGGCCGCACATCCCTGCGCAGGTTTGGGGCGATACGCGGGTAAAACTACCGTTCATTGGCACAACACAAAACTGGAAGGGACTTTTTCAAACAGGCGCAGTCACACCCAATAAGGAGCTGTTGATCAGCACTGCCCTGGGGGGATTCCCGATCAATGTCTTTATCAATCCTGATGATCAAGAAAGCTGAATTTTTTCTGCGAGGAGCATTGTGATGAGTACTGAAGACAAACGTATTCGTGAATTGGCGCATCAGATCTGGGAATCCGAAGGCAAGCCTCACGGCCAGGACACTCGCCATTGGGAGATGGCCCGCAAGCTGGCTGAGGCCGAGGCGTTGACCCCGAGCAAACCCAAGCCTGCGGCCAAACCGAAAACCGCACCCAAGGCAGCGGCCAAGGCCAAGCCTGCGGCGGCCCCGAAGCCCGCTGACGAGAAAAAGCCCAAGGCCCCACGCAAACCTTCCAGCTGACTCGGCCCCCTGTGGGAGCGGGCTTGCCCGCGATAGCACCTGAACCGTCAACATTGCTATCGCAGGCAAGCCCCCCCCATAAGCCGTGGCATTTCAACCCCGTTTTTAACTGACGCTCAGTCGGAACGGTTGCACTCGGCCCGAATAAACCTTTTGCAGGAGCAATTTTCTGATGAGTCCATCCGACAAACCCGAACCGTCAGCCGCCACCGACCCTTCGCGCATTCGTGAAGGCTTGCCCTTCCCGCTCGGCGCCACCTGGGATGGCCTGGGCGTGAACTTCGCACTGTTTTCGGCCAACGCCACCAAGGTGGAGTTGTGCCTGTTCGACGATACCGGTGAAGTGGAGCTGGAACGCATCGAGCTGCCCGAATACACCGACGAAACCTTCCACGGCTACCTGCCCGACGCCCACCCCGGGCTGATCTACGGCTACCGCGTGTACGGTGCGTATGACCCGGCCAATGGTCACCGCTTCAACCACAACAAATTGTTGATCGACCCTTACGCCAAACAGCTGGTGGGCAAACTCAAATGGTCCGAGGCGCTGTTTGGCTATACGATCGGCCACCCTGACGATGACCTCAGCTTTGACGAACGCGACAGCGCGCCCTTCGTACCCAAGTGCAAGGTAATCGATCCGGCGCACACCTGGGGCAACGACCAGCCAGTGCGTGTGCCATGGGACCGCACGATCATTTACGAAACCCACCTGCGCGGCATCAGCATGCGCCACCCTTCCGTGGGCGAAGCGGTGCGCGGCACCTGCGCCGGCTTAATGGAAGATGACGTGCTCAAGCACATCCGCCAATTGGGTGTGTCCTCGGTAGAGCTGCTGCCGGTGCATGCCTTCGTCAACGACCAACACCTGCTGCAAAAAGGCATGACCAACTATTGGGGCTACAACAGCATCGCGTTCTTCGCCCCTGACCCGCGCTACCTGGCCAGCAGCAAGATCGCCGAGTTCAAGGAAATGGTCGCGCACCTGCACGAGCAAAAGCTGGAAGTGATCCTGGACGTGGTCTACAACCACACCGCCGAAGGCAACGAACGCGGCCCGACCCTGTCCATGCGCGGTATCGACAACGCTTCCTACTACCGGCTGATGCCCGACGACAAACGCTTCTACATCAACGACTCAGGCACCGGCAACACCCTGGACCTGAGCCACCCGTGCGTGCTGCAGATGGTCACCGACTCCCTGCGCTACTGGGCCAACGAAATGCACGTCGATGGTTTCCGCTTCGACTTGGCAACGATCCTCGGGCGCTATCGCGATGGCTTCGACGAACGCCACAGCTTCCTTGTCGCCTGCCGCCAAGACCCGGTACTGCGCCAATTGAAAATGATCGCCGAACCCTGGGACTGCGGCCCCGGCGGTTATCAGGTGGGCAACTTTCCGCCAGGCTGGGTGGAGTGGAACGACCGCTTCCGCGATACGGTGCGTGCGTTCTGGAAAGGGGATGATGGCCAGTTGGCGGATTTCGCCGGGCGCATGACCGCTTCAGGCGAGATGTTCAACCACCGCGGGCGCCGGCCCTACAGTTCGGTGAATTTCGTCACCGCCCATGACGGTTTCACCCTGCACGACCTGGTCTCTTACAACGACAAGCACAACGAAGCCAACGACGAGAACAACCAGGACGGCAGCAACAACAACCTGTCGTGGAACCATGGTGTCGAAGGCCCCACCGACGACCCGGCAATCAACGCACTGCGTCTGCGCCAGATGCGCAATTTCTTCGCCACCCTGCTGTTGGCCCAGGGCACACCGATGATCGTAGCCGGCGACGAGTTCGCCCGTACCCAGCACGGCAACAACAACGCCTATTGCCAGGACAGTGAAATTGGCTGGGTCAACTGGGACCTGGACGATGACGGCAAGTCGCTGCTCAAGTTCGTCAAACGCCTGATCAAACTGCGCCTGGCCTACCCGATCCTGCGCCGTGGTCGCTTCCTGGTGGGCGACTACAACGAAGCTATCGGTGTGAAAGACGTCACCTGGCTGGCGCCGGACGGCAATGAGATGAGCACTGAACAGTGGCAGGACAGCCACGGACGCTGCCTGGGCATGCTCATGGATGGCCGCGCCCAGGAAACCGGGATTCGCCGCCCAGGCGCCGACGCCACCTTGCTGCTGGTGGTCAATGCGCACCACGACACGGTCAATTTCCGCCTGCCGCCGGTGCCTGAAGGTGAGTTCTGGACGTGCCTGCTCGATACCAATCAAACCGCTGTACATGGCCAGGAACGCTTCGATTTCGAGCATGAATACGCAGTGACCGGCCGCTCATTGTTGTTGTTCGAACTGCAGCGCGACGGCGAGGTGTGACAGGGTTTTGCATCATTCCTTGATGAGGTTTCGTAAAAACCGACATTACAAAATGTAAAAGCGAGAATTCCTTGTCTATGCTCATAACGCCTTGCACAGCATTCCAGGGTTGGAACGCCGCGCACTCACCGCAGCGGAGCCTGAGGTGAATAAAAGAGAGTCGTCCCGTCAACGGAGTACGACCCCCGCATCAACCGACAAGGATGTGACTCCCTATGAAACCTGCCTCCTTAAGCGAAGGCCGCCGCCGCCCCGCACAAATCTGGAACAGTGCGCCGCAGCTGGCGCAAATCCCCATTATCACATTGAGTTCACTGGTGCCGCACGGCGCACGCGTGGTGGTGATTGCTCCCCATCCGGGCGATGAGGTGCTGGCCTGCGGCGGTTTGCTGCAACTGCTCAGCACCCGCGAACACCCACTGCAATTGATCTCTATGACCGATGGCAGCGCCAGTCATCCCGGCTCAAACGTGTGGCCGGCCAGCCGCCTGAGTGTGGTGCGGCCCCAGGAAAGCGTCGAAGCCTTGCGTCGCCTGGGCATGCCATTGCACAGCCTGAAGTGGATTCGCGGCGGGTTTCGCGACAACGCCTTGGCCGCTCGAGAGCAGCCGATGAGCCAATTCATCGCCCGCTACCTGCAGCCCGGCGACGTGGTGTTTACCACTTGGCGCAACGACGGCAATGACGACCACGATGCCGTCGGCCGCGCCACTGCCAAAGCGTGCAGCCTGGTAGGCGCGCAGTTGTATGAAATGCCCATCTGGGCCTGGCATTGGCCGAGTCGTGAAGGTGCGCTGATTCCCTGGCAACGCGCACGCAAAGTGCGCCTGGACAGCTGGTGCGTGGCGCGCAAACTGCACGCTGCCCACGCCTACGCCAGCCAGTTGGCCGGCGACCCGCAAATCGGTCTGGCTCCGATGATGGCCCAGGAGTTGCTGGAGCGAATGCGCGAGCCTTATGAGGTTGTGTTTTTCTAGCCTGTGATGAAACCGCACCCTGGCGGCAACTCCACAGACTCTGCACAGGCGACGTATTTGCGTCGGGCAAAGATGATGGCACTATGCCTTGATTCATCCACGTTCAAGGAATGATCAATGCCCGCCCCATGGATTTATCAGGATCGACAGTACCACTCCCTTAAAGCACTGGTCGCGGCCGAAGCATCGCTTGGTATCACTTATGCGGGCGTGGTGGCAAGAATGCGTGAAGGGTGGGCATTGGATAGAGCGATTCACGAGCCTGTTCGTAAAAAGACGTCTCGCCAGTACATCGTGGATAGTCGGGTGTTCAGTGATCTGAAGGCGTTGGCCAAAGCCGCTGGCATTCCCTATAACGCTGCCGTAAAACGTGCACATCGGGGTTGGACCGACGCTGAAATTCTCCATGGGAAGGCGCCGCGAGTATCCGCCAATACCGGCGCGGCGGTGCCAGTCAAAGCTGCAAAAAACGCCATCAAGGTGAATGGCGTCCCCTACGACAGTCTGAGCAGTGCCCATGCAACGCTTAAACCTGGCTGCTCCTACAGAACTTTGCTAGCCCGTTTGAGGCAGCATTGGTCACTGGAAGAGGCGTTTGAGGTGATCAAAAAGGTTGATGGCCGCACAGCCAAGGCCAGCACCCGCACACTGACCATCTACGGTAATACCTATACGCCCGCCCAAGCCGCACGACATTTCGATGTCCCCTACAACACGGTATTGGACCGACTGCGCCGAGAAGCGAGCGACATGCAAGCCATCGGTCATGAAAAAATTTTGCCGGGCAGCCTGATACGGCAAAAAAACCTCCCCCGAGTGCGAGAACCGCTGGAGAAAAAATACTACATCGTGGATGACGTACAATTTGACTCAGTCACCGCATTGGCCCGCGAATACAACATCTCGGCAGCCCTCGTCTACAACAGAATCCATATCAACAAATGGACCGCAAAAAAAGCGGTTACTGAACCGTTAGCAAACCCCGTCCAAGTCAACGGAACGCACTACCGTAGTGCCATGAGTGCATGGGAAGCGATAGGTAAGACCACGCTAGCGACCTATCAGGGCAGGATAGCCAGCGGACATTCTCTCGAGATCAGTCTTGGCATAGAGCCGCTGCCATCATTGGATCGCTACGAAGTCAACGGCGTCAAATACTCCACACTTGCAGCGGTAGCCGCTGCCCATGGCTTGACTCTTCCCACCCTTACCTCTCGACTCTTGAGCATGAGCCTGGAGGAAGCCTTGATCTACATTCCGATCACCGGTCGCTATTCAGCGGGTGTATTCAAAAAGAAGCCGGCGTTGGCCAATAGTCCGGGGACGTTGTATTTCGTCAAAATCCGCTTTTCCGAAGGCACCCTGCACAAGATAGGAATCACCCAGAAAACCACTTCGCGCAGGTTAGGAGCGTTTGACCACCAGACCCTTTTGGAGCGCACGGGTAAGTTGAAGGACCTCTATGAAATAGAGCAAGCCACCGTAAAAGCATTTGCTCAACGACTCTTTCGTGCTGAGGAGGAGTTTGAAGGTCGGACGGAGACATTTCTTTTGACGGATGAAGAAGAGCAGCAGATGTCTGATTTCATTACATGCGCGGAGCCCACCACGGCGAGGGTCACAGATCTGGCATAATCGCGAGCTGTTCATAACAGGGCCGAATCAATGAGCACAGAGCGTTACGACCAACTGGCGATCTTCTCGGTTGTGGCC
>NZ_JBOICG010000364.1:0-10583 GCF_050739995.1 Pseudomonas sp.
GATCCACACTGTCCACAAAACCTCCTGCAAGCGTTACAACCGATTTACCTACTGTAAAACAAAAGCCATCACCGTGACGCGCCACAAACGCAAACGCCCCGAACCAGTCGGGGCGTTTGCGGATGGCTTCGGCGTCAGTTCACGCCGGCAGCAATTTACTTGATGGCTGGAGCAGGACCTTCGGCCACACCCAGATCATCTTCCGGGCGGGTATCGGAGATCCCGCTACCACCGGACGCCAGTTCGCTTTGCAGCTTGTCGGTGTCCAGCTCCTTGACCCACTTGGCCACAACGATGGTAGCAACAGCGTTACCCACCAGGTTGGTCAGGGCGCGGGCTTCGGACATGAAGCGGTCGATCCCCAGGATCAGCGCCAGGCCAGCCACCGGCAGGTGACCTACGGCCGACAGGGTGGCCGCCAGTACGATGAAGCCCGAACCGGTCACGCCCGCAGCACCTTTGGAGGACAGCAGCAGTACCAGCAACAGGGTGATTTGATGAGTGATGTCCATGTGAGTGTCAGTCGCCTGGGCGATGAACACGGCAGCCATGGTCAGATAGATCGAAGTACCGTCGAGGTTGAAGGAGTAGCCGGTCGGGATCACCAGGCCTACTACGGATTTCTTCGCGCCCAGACGCTCCATCTTGATCAGCATGCGTGGCAGTGCGGATTCGGAGGAGGAAGTACCCAGTACGATCAACAACTCTTCACGGATGTAGCGCACCAGTTTCAACACGCTGAAACCATGAGCGCGGCAGATGGCACCCAGCACCACGACCACGAACAGGATGCAGGTGATGTAGAAGCAGATCATCAACTGGCCCAGTTGCACCAGGGAACCTACACCGTAGGCGCCGATGGTGAACGCCATGGCACCCAGGGCACCGATTGGCGCGAGCTTCATGATCATGTTGATGATGTTGAACATCACGTGGGCGAAGCGATCGATGAAGTCCAGCACCGGTTTGCCGTAAGCACCCAGGCGATGCAGGGCAAAACCGAAGATCACCGAGAACATCAGTACTTGCAGGATGTCACCGTTGGCAAAGGCGCCAACAATCGTGTTCGGAATCACATTGAGGATGAAGCCCACCACGCTCTGGTCTGCACCAGCAGTCACGTAGGCCGCGACTTTCGAGGCGTCCAGGGTCGCCACGTCGATATGCATGCCGGCGCCCGGTTGCACGACGTTGACCACGACCAGACCGATCAGCAAGGCGATGGTGGAAACAATTTCGAAGTACAGCAGCGCGTAGCCGCCGGTTTTGCCGACCGATTTCATGCTTTGCATGCCAGCGATACCGCTGACAACGGTGCAGAAGATGATCGGGGCGATGACCATTTTGATCAGCTTGATAAAGCCGTCACCCAGTGGCTTGAGGGCCACGCCGGTCTGCGGGTAGAAGTGACCAAGCAAAATACCGATAACGATTGCAACGATCACCTGGAAATACAGGGATTTGTACAGTGGCTGACGAGTCGTCATTGCAAAGTTCCTCAATCGTCCCGTGTGGCAAATATCCGCCATTGCCCACGACACTTGAATTGCGAACCCTCCTGCACTGGAGGGATTTGTTGTTTGCGCCGCCGGTAGGTCCGAACCTGCGCTGCCATTTCTTATCGCAAACGCCGTGCCACTTTCGTCAAATCCGCTGAAGGCCTTTAGACATCAGGGCTGAGGATTTTCAAACGTTCTCCACAGCCTCTGACAGGTGGCGGATTTCCGCCCACTCGTCCAATCCCGTCCTACAATTTGGCGGATATCCGCCTTGTCGCACCACCCAGTGATGGCTAACATCCGCCACTCCATGGACGAGGCCCTCACATGCGTGAACGTACCATCGCCAGTCACTACGCCCGGGCGGCCCTCGGTGGTGCGCGCCGGGCGGGCTACGACTATTGCGCCCTGTTGCAACAGGTGGGCATTACCCCGGAGTTGCTGACCGAGCCCCGCGCCCGCATTGCTCCGGAGCAATTCACCCGGCTCTTGCAAATGCTTTGGCTGGCGCTTGACGACGAATACCTGGGCTTCGCCGAGGGGTCGAGTAAACGCGGCACCTTCGCCATGATGTGCCACGCGCTGATTCACTGCCGCACCCTGGAGAAGGCTCTGGAACGCGGCTTATTATTTTATAGCCTATTCCCACAAGGTCCGCGCTGGCAGTTGACAAGAGAAGGCGACATGGCTCGCTTAAGCCTCGATGACTCTCAGCTGTGGGACCCTGATCACTTCCTGAGTGAATGCCTACTGGTGATCTGGCATCGCCTGGGGAGTTGGCTGATCGGCCAGCGAATCCGGTTGCATCAGGCAACCTTCAGCTACCCGATGCCGGCCCATGCCGGCGAGTATGACCTGCTCTTCCCCTGCCCTCAGGAGTTCAGTGCCCCAAGCAGCAGCCTGGTGTTTCCCAGCCGCTATTTGAGCCTGCCGCTGTTGCAGGATGAACGCACGCTCAAGCATTTTCTGGAGCGCTCACCCGCTGACTTGCTGTCACGGCCGGATGAAGGCGACAGCTTGAGCAGCCAACTGCGCCGCTTGTTGAGCCGTGACCGCACCCCCTGGCCGGACCTGGAGGCCGTGGCCCAGCACCTGCACATCAGCCCGCAAACCCTGCGCCGGCATTTGCGGGAAGAAGGCACCAGCTTCCAGGCACTCAAAGATGAACTGCGGCGAGACATCGCCATTTATCACTTGGGAAGGGCCAATTTGTCCTTGCAGGAAATCGCCGAACAACTGGGGTTTTCCGAACCCTCGGCGTTTCATCGGGCCTTCAAGAAATGGACGGGGCTTACGCCTGGGGCCTATCGCGCGCAAGAGAGTTAGAGGCACGTTGACTGGACAGACGCTATCGCGGGCAAGCCCGACTCCCACATTTAATGGTGTGAACCCGATCAAATGTGGGAGCTGGCTTGCCTGCGATGGGGCCCGCACAGCCAGTAGGGATCACAGGGCAGGAAAGTGAATCTTGAACGCCGCCCCACCCAACGGCGAATCCCCCAGGGTCAGGCGCGCGCCGTAGCTTTCAATGATGTCCTTGACCACGGCCAGCCCAATCCCCTGCCCTGGGTGCTGACGATCCAGCCGCTCGCCCCGTTGCAGAATGCGTGCACGCTGGTCCGGTGGTACGCCGGGGCCATCATCTTCAATACACAGCTCGGTGCCTTCCAGGTTTTCCACCAGGCTGATGCGCACTTCGCTCAAGCAGAGCCGATAGGCGTTTTCCAGCAGGTTGCCAAGCATTTCGAGCAGAGCGCCTTTCTCGATGGGCACATCACATTCGTCCGGCAAGTCAAAGGACACCGTGACACGCTTGTCGCGGTATACCTTGTCCAGGGTGTCGCACAGGCTTTGCAACACCGGCGCCAGGCGTACCTGGTGGCGTACCAGGCCACTTTTGCGCAGGCTGGCGCGTTGCAACTGGTAGCCGATCTGCTGGCTCATTCGTTCGATCTGCGATTGCAAAACCCAGGCCTGCCCGCGCTCTTCGGGGCGCTGGGCCATGTCCTCGCTGACACCTTGCAATACCGCCAGCGGGGTTTTCAGGCTGTGAGCAAGGTCGTCAAGGGAATCGCGATAGCGCGCACGCTGCTCACGCTCGCTGTGCAGCAAACGGTTGAGGGAGCCGGTGAGGCGTAGCAATTCGCGCGGGTGTTCTTCGGTAAGGCTTTCGCGAGTGCCACTTTCAATCTGGTCCAGCTCCTGGCTCAAGCGCCGCAGGGCTTGCAGGCCCCATGTCAAACCCAGCCAGAGCAACGTCAACAGCACAAGCAAGGCAGCGCCGAATCCCAGGTAGAGGTTTTCCCGTAGCCCCTCAAGGGTCAGCTGATATTCGCGCACAGGTTGCAGGGCGACGATGCTGAACGCTGCGCTTTTGCCACCGAGCAGCTTGACCTCGACGTCATACACAAAAAACTCCTGACCGTTGGCCTCGCGGATGCGTGCGAACTCATTGCCGCGTCCGTCGTAACGCGGCCGATAGTTGATGTTTTCTTCCTGGGTCGCCCGCGAACGCCACACCAGATGGCCTTCGCGGTCGTAGATATAGCCCAGCAGCCGACTGTCGGTGAGGTTGAAACGCTCATCGGGCAACTGCGCAGGCATCAGCAACCGGTTGTTTTCAACCCGTGCCGCCGAGATCAACGTCGTGACGTCCGAGGCCAGGCGCTGCTCGATAGAATCCTGCAGCGCCAGGCTGAAAGCGCCTTGCATGGCGGGCAACAAGCCCAGCATAAACAGCACGGCCAGGGTGGCGGCCGCCAGCATCAGGCGCACACGAAGCGAGCGAATCAACGGCAGCGCTCATTGAACAGGTAGCCCAAGCCGCGCACGGTGTCGATCGGCTTGAACCCCGCCGGGCCTTCCAGCTTGCGACGCAAGCGGCCTACCAGCACTTCAATGACATTCGGATCGCGCTCGTCATCATCGGGGTAGAGCTGCTCCATCAGACGGTCCTTGGCAACGACCTGTTGGTGGTGGCGCATCAGGTATTCGAGAATCCGGTACTCATAGGCGGTCAACGCCAGGGGCTGCTCATCCAGGGAGGCTTGCTTGCGATTGAGGTCCAGCAACAAGGGACCCGCAACAATCGTAGACTGTGTGAATCCACTGGAGCGGCGCAGCAAGGCATTCATTCGCGCTTCCAGCTCTTCGAACTGGAAGGGTTTGACCACGTAGTCGTCGGCGCCGGCGGCCAGGCCTTCGACTTTGTCCTGCCAGTTGCCACGAGCCGTGAGAATCAGGATCGGGAAGCTCTTGGCCTGGGTGCGCAATTGGCGGATCAGGTCCAGGCCCCCCATGCCGGGCAGCCCCAGGTCGATGATGGCCAGGTCGTGGTTGAACTGGCCGGTCTGGTACAAGGCTTCTTCGGCATTGGCCACGGCTTCGACCACGTGCCCACTGTCGGTCAGGCGGGTCAACAGGTGATGACGCAACAGCGCCTCATCTTCCACCACCAGCAATTTCATAAGGCTCTCCAAGGCGATTCAACTGTCCGACAGAGGGATATCATAGCGGCCCTGCAAGTCTTGCGGGCGCAGTTTAATGCCATTGTATTGGCCCGTCAGGTGTTCGTAGCCGGTGCGGTAGCCCGGTTGCGGGACAGTCTGCCCGAGCAGTCGGCCCCACGGCGCGGCCTGACTACCCGCGCCTTCAAAGCTGACACGGTGGATCAGGTTGCTGGACTTCTTGGTTTTCTCGCCGCCAAATGCCGCAAAGGCACCGTCCGAAGCCTGCACTCCGGCAGTGGCACTGAGCATGGTTAATGCCAACATCAGCTGTTTGATCGCAGTCATGGGGTTACCTCTATGCGTTTGGCTGTTGGAGCCAGACTACGCACGCGCCCCTGAACTCCCCCTGAACGGGCTCTGAACCTCGCCTGAACCGGGGCGGGCTATCCACTGGCGTACCAACTGAAGCAAAATACCGCCCATGACGCCCCTACCCGCTTGCTGCACCCCACTCGATGCCCATTGGCCGCTGCCAGAGCCATTGCCGGGCACGGTATTTCTCAGTACCCGATTCGACCCGGCCTTATTGATTGCCGATGACTTCCAGCGCAGCGCCGTGCCGCCGCCGCCCAGCATCCAGCGCTCGGTGGCCAAGCGTCAGGCCGAGTTCCTGGCCGGCCGCGTGTGTGCCCGCATGGCGCTGCAACAACTTGACCGGCTCAATTGTGTCCCAGCCATCGGCGAAGACCGAGCGCCGGTGTGGCCTGGGCATATCAGCGGCTCTATTACCCACAGCACCGGGCATGCCGCCGCAATCGTCGGCTACAAGACACAATGGCGCGGGCTGGGGATGGACCTGGAGAACCTGCTGAGCCTGGAGCGGGCGGAGCGCTTGGCCGGGGAGATTCTGACGGCTGATGAACTGCAGCGCATGGCGATCCTGCCGCGTGAGCAGATCGCCCTGTTGGTAACGCTGACGTTTTCGCTCAAGGAAAGCTTGTTCAAGGCGCTCTACCCGATTGTGCAGAAGCGCTTCTACTTTGAGCATGCCGAGGTGCTGGCATGGTCCGATGCAGGTCATGTGCGATTGCGTTTGCTCACGGACCTGTCGGCCGAGTGGTGTCATGGCACGGAACTGGAGGGGCAGTTTGCAGTGAATGGAGAGCAGTTGCTGAGCCTGGTTGCCATCGGCGTCTGATAGATTGCTTTCGCGGGCAAGCCCGCTCCCACATTTGACTGCATTCCAAGCTTGGAACTCGGTCAAGTGTGAGAGCGCGAAAGCGGTGTCAGGATTTATCTTGGTCCCTCGGCCAGCTCAGGCTGAAGCACGCCCCGCCCAGGTTGTTGCTCTTGCTGATCAACGCACGCCCGCCGTGCCAATAGATGATCCGCCGTACAATCGACAAGCCCAGGCCGTGCCCGCCCGAGGCACGGGTGCGACTGTCATCCAGGCGCAGAAAGGGTGTGAAGATGCGCTCCCAGGCACTTTCCGGCACGCCCGGGCCATCATCTTCCACATCGATGCGGCAGCGCACCTGACCCACCTGGTAGCTGATCAACACCTGGCCCTGGGCGTGACGCATGGCGTTGCTCACCAGGTTCTGCAAAGCACGGTGCAAGTAACGCGGTTCGGCATCGACCCAGGCGTCCTCCCAATGTGCCGAAGACAGGCACACACCCCGACTCACGTTCACCTGCGGGCGCAGTGGCGACAACTCGCCGATGACCTGATCGAGTAAAGCGTTGAGGTCGATGCGCTGGAAATTCAGCTCCGGCGCACCTTGTTCCAGGCGTGCATAGGTGAGCATTTCGTCCACCAGGCCATCAAGGTCCTGGATATCACTGTCCATCCCCTCCATGTATTTGCGCCGTGCCTCGGGGGTGGCGGCGTCACCGATCATCTCCAGGCCAAAGCGCAGGCGCGCCACTGGGGTTCGCAGTTCGTGGGACACCGCACGCACCAGTTCGCGCTGGATCGCCAGCAACTGCTGCAGGTGCTCAGCCATGCCATTGAAGGCCGCGGCCAGACGCCCGACCGAGTCCGCCCCACGGGCCGGCACGCGCACCTCCAGGCTGCCTTTGGCAATCCGCGTAGCCGCCGCTTCCAGCCCCCGCAGACGCTGCTCCAACTGACGCACCAGGAAATACACGATCAAGCCGATCAGGGTCAGGCTGATCAGTGCAATCAGGATCAGCCATTGCACCGGATAAGGGTTCATTTGATACAACGGGCCGATTTCCAAGACCCAGGGCGTGCCGACCATACCGGCGAACACGCGGATCGAATCACCGCCCTTGCCCAAGGCCATCACCGTATCGCCTTCCGACACACGACGGCGTTGGTCGTCATCCATGTCGGCCTGGTCAAGGGCCATCAGGTGCATCTCGAAGCCAAAACCCTTGGCCTCCTTCAGGTCAGCCAATCGCTGCGGCTGCTCCGCCACCGGGAAACGCACCAGTTCATCAGCCAATAGATAGATAGTCGCGCGCGCCAATTGCTCACTGATCTGCTGCACTTCGCCGGTCAACACCAACGACTCCTGCTCACTGACCAGGCGCAAGACACGTGCGGCATGGGGCCCGGTCTGCTCCACCAGCACCTGGCCGCGTTGCAGGCGATTGCGCTGGGCCAGATCCAGATGGGCGTCATTAAGAGGGCGCAGCTCCAGGGGAATCCCCAGCAAACGCTCCCACACCGCCAGGGCGCGTTGGCGCTCGATGGGGCTCATGGGTTGCAGATTGTCACCCATCAAGGCAAAGGTGCCGTGGGCCAGGCGCTCGCGGTACTGGCCGCTGCGCACCTCATTGAGCAAGTGCAGCGCCAGCACGCCCAGCAGTGCCACCAGAATCAGCGCCGCACACATGCCACCGTAGATGCGCAGGAAGATCGAGTTCACAGCGACATATCGGCAGCAGCTTCGGGGACGAACAAATAGCCTTTGCTGCGAATGGTCTTGATCAGGCGCGGATGAATCGGGTCGTCGCCTATTTTCGGGCGAATGCGTGAGATACGCACATCTATGGAGCGGTCCTGACCGTCGTAGCCAATGCCGCGCAGGGCGATGAAGATTTCTTCGCGGGACAGAATGCGTCCGGCATTCGCCACCAACAGCCATAACAGGTCGAACTCGGCGCTGGTCAGCTCGATACCACCGTTGTGCAGCCAGGCTTCGCGCAAGGCGTTGTCCACCACCAATGGGCCGAATTGCAGGCGGCGCTGGCTCTCCACGGTGACAGGTTCAGGCGGCTCACTACGGCGCAGCAGGGCCTGGATGCGCGCCAATAACAGGCGCGGGCGCACGGGCTTGCACACGTAGTCGTCGGCGCCCATGTCCAGGCCCTGTACCTGGTCCATGTCATCAGTACGTGCGGTGAGCATCAGGATCACGCCATCGTAGTCTTCACGTACCTTGCGGCAGATACTCAGACCGTCTTCACCCGGCAGCATCAGGTCGAGGATCACCAGGTCCGGTTGTTCGGCGATGATGCGGGCCGCGGCCAGTGCACCATCGCTTTCCACCGCTACCTGCAAGCCATTGCTCTCCAGATAATCACGGGTCAACTCGGCCAGTCGCTCGTCGTCCTCGACAATCAATATTTGCCAGGCTTCTTGCTCCACGGGTGATCCTCGTCGCGATATTGAATGTGGGAGGGAGCAAGCCCCCTCCCACTTGATCTTCGCCAGCCACACCTTATTTGTAATGTTTAGTAGGCATAACAAAGACCGATTGTAGCCACGGGCCAGCCCTCTAGCACAAGCCTGGAAATCCACTCGGTGATCGTGTTTTTTTGTGATAGGGTTCGCGCCCTTCGAAAAACGGCCAGTTGTTTTGAGCCCGAAACATTTAATGACAAACGGTTCAATCCAGCAGTAATGCGGCCTACACGGGTATTGAACCTTTCTTACACATTTTACTCACAACGTTATCCACAGGTTACTGCGTTGCTAACCCCTCAAAAACGCATTATCTTGTACCTCGGCGACAGAGAAGACCCTACATGTGGGGTTTTTGACCAAAGCGCCTAACCACACAAGTGGCTCGAAATTCAAGCGCTTTATTTGCTAGCGCGGCGTGGAACCAACAGATTTTCAGTAGACCAAACCGCTCACGCGGATGGCAGCTGTTCTCCATACCCGACATGGAAAACGGTACGGGTGTTGCAGGAAAAAGCCTGGCACTCGCAATCAAATATAGAACGTGGAGACAACCCCCCATGCAAACCGACACAACTCGCGAGAACCCGCAAGGCTCCGTGCCGCAGGCCGCTGATTCAAACCTGGATCTGTCTGCCACTGCACCTGGCCAATTGCGTGTGATCAAGCGTAACGGCACTGTCGTTCCTTACACCGATGACAAAATCACCGTCGCCATCACCAAAGCGTTTCTTGCAGTTGAAGGCGGCACCGCTGCCGCCTCGTCGCGCATCCACGACACCGTTGCCCGCCTGACCGAACAGGTCACTGCGACCTTCAAGCGTCGCATGCCTTCGGGCGGCACCATCCACATCGAAGAAATCCAGGACCAGGTCGAACTGGCCCTGATGCGTGCCGGCGAGCAGAAAGTGGCGCGCGACTACGTGATCTACCGTGACGCCCGTTCCAAGGAACGTGCCGTGCGCTCCCCGGCTGAAGAAGCTGCGGTACAAGCTCACCCATCGATCCGCATCACCCTGGCCGACGGTTCGTTTGCACCGCTGGACCTGGGCCGCCTGAACACCATCATCACCGAGGCCTGCGAAGGCCTGGAAGAAGTCGACGGTGACCTGATCCAACGCGAAACCCTGAAAAACCTGTACGACGGCGTGGCCCTGACCGACGTCAACACCGCGCTGGTGATGACTGCCCGTACCCTGGTTGAACGCGAGCCGAACTACTCGTTCGTGACCGCACGTCTGCTGATGGACACCCTGCGTGCCGAAGGCCTGGGCTTCCTGAAAGTCGCCGACAGCGCCACCCACCACGAGATGGCCGACCTGTACGCCAAGGCGCTGCCTGCCTACATCGCCAAGGGTATCGAATTCGAATTGCTGAACCCGGTCCTGGCCACCTTCGACCTGGAAAAACTCGGCAAGGCGATCAACCACGAGCGTGACCAGCAGTTCACCTACCTGGGCCTGCAAACCCTGTACGACCGTTACTTCATCCACAAGGACGGCGTACGCTTCGAACTGCCGCAAGTGTTCTTCATGCGCGTGGCCATGGGCCTGGCGATCGAAGAGAAGCAGAAAGAAGACCGTGCCATCGAGTTCTACAACCTGTTGTCGTCCTTCGACTACATGTCGTCGACCCCGACCCTGTTCAACGCCGGCACCCTGCGTCCACAGCTGTCCAGCTGCTACCTGACCACCGTGCCGGATGACCTGTCGGGCATCTACCACGCGATCCACGACAACGCCATGTTGTCCAAATTCGCCGGTGGCCTGGGCAACGACTGGACGCCGGTGCGTGCACTGGGTTCGTACATCAAGGGCACCAACGGCAAGTCCCAGGGCGTTGTACCGTTCCTCAAGGTTGTGAACGACACCGCCGTCGCCGTGAACCAGGGTGGCAAACGCAAAGGCGCTGTCTGTGCCTACCTGGAAACCTGGCACATGGACATCGAAGAGTTCATCGAGCTGCGTAAGAACACCGGTG
>NZ_JBOICG010000365.1:0-4804 GCF_050739995.1 Pseudomonas sp.
ACACGGTGGTGAAGACCAGCTACATCGGTTCGTAACTCGCAACACCTGTCGGCACCGGTTCCTGTGGGAGCTGGCTTGCCTGCGATAGCATCACCGCCGATGTTCCTGTAACACCAAGGTGCCAGCATCGCAGGCAAGCCAGCTCCCACAGGGGATTGCGTGTACTGATACCCTGGCTCACACCTTTTCCTACCCGAGTCCGCGATGCCCCGGCCCAATCGCCATACACTTTTCCCCTTCCTCAGTTGGCTCCCGCGCCAGACCCGCGCCAGCGTGGGTCGAGACGCGATTGTCGGCCTCAGTGGCGCGGTACTCGCACTGCCTCAATCGATTGCCTACGCGCTGATCGCCGGACTCCCACCGGAATACGGTCTGTATGCGGCCATCGTCCCGGTGCTGATCGCGTGCCTCTGGGGTTCGTCCTGGCACCTGATCTGCGGCCCGACGGCAGCGATTTCCATTGTGCTGTACGCCAGCATCAGCCCCTTGGCGGTACCAGGCTCCCAGGACTACATCACCTTGATCCTGTTGCTGACCTTCCTGGCCGGCGTTTTCCAGTGGCTGCTGGGCATGCTGCGCTTCGGCGCGCTGGTGAACTTTGTCTCCCACTCCGTGGTGCTGGGTTTCACCCTGGGCGCCGCCGTGGTGATTGCCCTGGGCCAGTTGCCCAATCTGCTGGGCCTGGATTTGCCGAGTCAGGCCACGGCGATCAAGAGCTTGCTGGCATTGGTGGAGCATGGCGGGGAATGGGACCACGCCTCCCTCGCGCTCGGGCTTGGCACATTGCTGTTGGGTGCACTGCTCAAATATTGGGTGCCACGCTGGCCGACATTGTTGATCGCCCTGGCGTTGGGCAGCCTGGCGGCTTGGCTGTGGCCGGCGATGTTCGGGCACGTCGCTCTAGTCAGTTCATTTGTCGGCAAGCTACCGCCATTCAGCCCGCTGCCGATGGACTTGGACCTGCTTCTGCGCCTGCTGCCCAGTGCCGTAGCAGTGGGCATGCTGGGGCTGGTGACCAGCCTGTCGATTGCCCGCTCGCTGTCGGCCCGTTCGCAGCAACTGCTCGACGCCAACCAGGAAGTCCGTGCGCAGGGGTTATCCAACATCGTTGGCGGATTTTTCTCGGGGTACTTGTCGGCCGGTTCCTTTACCCGCTCCGGTCTCAGCTATGACGCCGGGGCATGCTCGCCATTGGCAGGGATGTTTTCCGCCCTCTGGGTGGCGCTGTTCGCCTTGTTTGGCGCGGCGTTGATCGCGCACATTCCAATCCCGAGCATGGCGGCGAGCATTCTGCTGATTTGCTGGGGCCTGGTGGACCATCACGGTATTCGCGCGTTGTTCCGGGTGAGCCGTGCCGAGTTTGTGGTGATGAGCCTGACCTGCATTGCCACCCTGCTGCTGGAGCTGCAAACAGCGATTTACGCCGGGGTGTTGGCGTCGCTGTTTTTCTACCTCAAGCGCACCTCGCAACCGCGGGTTCAACAGTGGCGTGACGGAGACGACGATGTGCTGCGGGTCGGCGGCTCGATCTTCTTCGGCGCCAGCCATTACCTGCAAGTACGTCTGCAAAGCCTGCACGGCCAGCGGGTGGTCATCGAGGCGCAGCAGATCAACTTTATCGACTATTCCGGAGTGGAGATGCTGCATCAGGAGGCGCGACGGTTGCGGGGCTTGGGGCGCGGTTTGACCTTGCGCCGTGCCCGGCCGCAGGTGATTGAAGAGTTGAAGAAGCTGGAAGGGGCCGACAACTGTCCCCTCCACTTCGAAGACTGAACGCAGTTAAAAATGTGGGAGGGGGCTTGCCCCCTCCCACATTGACGGTGCCCACATTAGATTGGAGCTAGATGAGTTGGCGACGTAGTTCTGCGAGCACCGGTGCCGAATCCGGGCGCACACCGCGCCACAGGAAGAACGCTTCCGCCGCCTGCTCCACCAGCATGCCCAGGCCATCCATCGCGATAGCAGCGCCCTGCTCAGTAGCCCAGCGACAGAACGCAGTCGGCTCCTTGGCATACATCATGTCGTAGCAAAACGTCTTGCCCGGTTCGATCAGGCTGCCGGCAATCGGCGGTACATCGCCTGACAGGCTCGCGGACGTAGCATTGATAATCAGGTCCACCGGCTCACGCAGCCAGT
The DNA here is from genome assembly GCF_050739995.1 of Pseudomonas sp. Classification (GTDB taxonomy): domain Bacteria; phylum Pseudomonadota; class Gammaproteobacteria; order Pseudomonadales; family Pseudomonadaceae; genus Aquipseudomonas. The sequence goes on from NZ_JBOICG010000365.1 coordinate 2,137, forward strand.
CGAAACCGCTGGCGGATACCGGTCCGAGATCTTCAAACAGCTCAGCGAGCAATTCAGCCTTTTCCACCGTACGGTTGGCGATGATCAACGAAGCCGGTTGCTCCGCCAGCAAAGGTTCCAATGCACCGCGGACAGCACCACCAGCGCCCAGCAGCAGGATGCGCTTGCCTTGCAGGCTCAACCCGGCATTGACCGTCAGGTCGCGCACCAGGCCCGCGCCGTCGGTGTTATCACCCAGCAGGGTGCCATTACCCAACTTGCTCAGGGTGTTCACCGCACCTGCGCGCTGGGCGCGCTCGGTCAAGGTAGTGGCCAGACGGTAGGCCTCTTCCTTGAACGGTACGGTGACGTTGGCGCCTCTGCCTTGCAGAAAGAACTCACGGGCACAGCCGGCGAAATCCTCCAGCGGCGCGAGCAGGGTGCTGTAGTCCAGCTGTTCGCCCGTCTGCTCCGCGAACATTCGGTGGATCAACGGCGATTTGCTATGGCCGATGGGGTTGCCGAACACGACATAACGGTCCATCAGACAGCCGCCTTCGGCGCGGCCAAGCCGAGCCAGTCGCGGTCTTGCAGGAAGTAATCGGTGAGGCGCGCTTCTTCGCTGCCGGCTTCAGCCTTCCAGTCGTAGCTCCAGCGTACTTGTGGGGGCAGCGACATCAGGATCGACTCGGTGCGACCACCCGACTGCAGGCCGAACAGGGTGCCACGGTCGTAGACCAGGTTGAATTCAACGTAGCGCCCACGGCGGAATTCCTGGAACTCGCGTTGCTGCTCGGTATAAGCCATGGCTTTGCGGCGTTGCACGATCGGCAGGTAGGCGTCGATGTAGGCGTCACCGATGGCGCGGATGAAGGCGAAGCAAGTATCGAAGTCCCACTCGTTCAAGTCATCGAAAAACAGACCACCGATACCGCGCGGTTCGTTGCGGTGCTTGATGTGGAAGTAGGTATCGCACCACGCCTTGTAGCGCGGATACACGTCCGCGCCGAACGGCGCACAGGCCTGCTCGGCCACGCGGTGCCAGTGGATGCAGTCTTCTTCATTGCCGTAGTAGGGCGTGAGATCGAAGCCGCCACCGAACCACCACACCGGCTCTTCACCTTCTTTTTCAGCGATGAAAAAACGCACGTTGGCGTGAGATGTCGGCACATGGGGATTGTGCGGGTGAATCACCAGCGACACGCCCAGCGCCTCAAACCCGCGACCGGCCAACTCCGGGCGGTGAGCACTGGCGGACGGTGGGAGGCCGTTGCCAAACACGTGGGAAAAGTTAACGCCGCCTTTTTCGATCACCGATCCGTTTGCGATCACACGGGTGCGACCGCCACCGCCGGCAGGCCGGGTCCAGGCGTCTTCGATAAAGCGAGTGTCCGTCTCGAAGGTTTCCAGGGCGCTGCAAATGCGGTCTTGCAGGTCGAGCAGGTAGGCTTTAACAGCCTCGGTGCGGGTAGTCATGGCATCACCTTGAATCGGGCAAAGCTACGCGAGGCCATTGGGCGTCGGCGGCAAATGGGCGCACAGGATACCACCGCACCCCTGTGCGTCGCAGTTGACGAAGATCAAGCATAGGAGTGGGATAGGGGGCTACGCGATTCGACCTCAAGGAGAAGTGCAAATGGCCAAACGTATCCAGTTCAGCGCCCATGGCGGCCCCGAAGTGCTTGAATATGTGGACTACACGCCGGCAGAGCCCGGCCCGCAGCAAGTTCGCGTGCGTAACGAGGCGATTGGCCTGAACTTCATCGACACCTATTTTCGCAGTGGTCTGTACGCGCCGCCAGCGTTGCCATCGGGGTTGGGCGCAGAAGGTGCCGGTGTGGTTGATGCGGTCGGCAGCGAAGTCACTCAATTCAAAGTCGGTGACCGTGTGGCTTACGGCAGTGGCCCGTTGGGTGCCTACAGCCAACTGCATGTATTGCCCGCCGCCAACCTGGTGCACTTGCCGGACGACATCAGCTTTGAGCAGGCCGCAGGCGCCATGCTCAAGGGCCTGACCGTGCAATACCTGCTCCGCCAGACTTATGAGCTGAAGGGTGGCGAAACCATTCTGTTCCACGCTGCTGCCGGTGGCGTAGGTTCCCTGGCTTGCCAATGGGCCAAAGCCTTGGGCGTGAAGCTGATCGGCACCGTGAGTTCGCCGGAAAAAGCCGCCCTGGCCAAATCCCTTGGCGCGTGGGAAACCATCGACTACAGCAAGGAAAATGTCGCACAGCGCGTGCTGGAATTGACTGACGGTAAGAAAGTGCCGGTGGTGTATGACGGCGTCGGCAAAGACACCTGGCTGACCTCACTGGACAGCGTGGCACCGCGTGGCTTGGTGGTGAGCTTCGGGAATGCGTCGGGTGCGGTAGACGGGGTGAATCTGGGGATTCTGGCGGCCAAGGGCTCGCTGTATGTAACCAGGCCGACCCTGGCGACCTACGCCAACAACCCACAAAACTTGCAGGCGATGGCCGATGATCTGTTCTCGATGATCAAGAGCGGCAAGGTGCGCATTGATATCAACCAGCGGTATTCACTGGCGGACGCGGCGAAGGCGCAGACGGAGTTGTCGGGGCGGCGGACTACTGGGTCGACCATTCTGTTGCCGTAAGACGATAGATCTCTGGAGGTTATGAAGGCCTCTTCGCGAGCAAGCCCGCTCCCACACTCGACCGCATTCTCATGT
>NZ_JBOICG010000366.1:0-5557 GCF_050739995.1 Pseudomonas sp.
ATGACCTAGCTGGTCGATAGCCGCCTGGTACCTGCCGGCACACCCAGACCGCCGAAGCATGTCTTTGAGTAACGGCGGGGGCGCTCGATGCTCGATGAACACGCTACGCAACTCATCATCCGATACACCACTGATCGCCCTCGCCTGCTCCAACTGGGTGTCGCTCAGGTGGTCGACGGTATGGCCAATGCGCCGCAACAGGGTCTTGCGATCCCACGTCAAAGGTTGCTCGAATTCGTGCACCCAGGCACCTTCCCCATTGTGTCGAATACGGGGCGCATAACGCGACTCGCCATCGGGGTGCAGGAGCCTGAACTCATTCGGTTTGCCGCTGCTGCGGACCTTATAGTGACCACCGCCCCTTGCCGGCAGGTACAACGCTCCCTCGTGCGTATACAGGCCCTGCGTATGGGGTCGCTGCCCGTCGGGCAACGTGATCCGATGCAGGTAGTGCTCGGGGTTGAATTCATACAAGCGCGTACGCCCACCAAACTCCACATGCACGAGGCGCTTGATGAAGTCAGTGTCTTTGGCTGCCACCAGCACTTTGGGAACGGCCAGCCCCGCCAGGTTGAGCCCCACTGCCGAAAAATGTGCCCAGGCGGTTCGGGCATCGTCTTGCGACCATGCCTCTATACCTTCGCCGATCTCGTAGGCCATCTGCACAGCCGCGACGACCAACATCGCCTCGCCGAGGAAAGGCAGCACGAACGAGGCAAGATTGAGAATATCCAGTGCACGACTGCCGAACGACCATAACCAGGCGTTGTAGACACGATCATCGACATCCTGGGTAGACACCACGCTGGTGCGAGCATTTTCCAGGGTCAACCGCATACGCCTTATGGCGCTGCCCGCCCAGACATCCCCCCAGGGTGGCGCGTAGCTGCCCTGACGATTGATCCGGCTTTTTTGTGCTGACGCAAAGTCCTCGTTGTCGGTGTACTGAGCGCCCGGGTCCAGAAAGGCCTTGAGTCGGGAGAAGAACGCATCCTGGCTGGCAAGCGGCACGAACTGGCTGAAGAATGTGCGGTATTCGACGCGACACAGGCGTGTCGTCAGGTGGTCGGTAAACGCTGCGATATTCTCATAGGCCTTGAGCGGATGAACGGGGTCACCCGGGATATAGACGAGACAGGGATGGGGCACCAATTCAGCATTTCTAATGTTGGAACGCCACACAACCGGGCCGATGATCAGGATGTTTTCGATATCGAAGGCGAGTAACCGAAACGGCGAAAACTTCACCTCCTCCCCTGCCCATTTGCCCTGTGACTGGTTTCGCAAAAGATCGCTGATCAATTGGTGGCCGTCTGGCTGGATATCCCCCTTCATCAAGGCAATCTCTGCGGCTAATTCCAACTGATGCCGGTGGCTGAGGATCAGGGTGCTGTACAGCTTGCCAATACCCGCTTCCGTGGTAGTGATACGAATCCGGCTGTTGATGAAGGTGCGCAAGTACTCGTAGTAGGAACTGCCCAGGTCCAGCTCCCGGCACAGTGTCGCAAACTCATGAGCCTTGATGCCCAGCTTGACGGATTGAACGTTGCCTGGAGGGTGAGTTCGGGTGCTTGAATAACGGTAAAAGTTGTAATGGGTGATCAAGTGACAATCCGCGCAAACCGGCTCACTCGCCTCATCCTGGGTGAAGTTGTTCAGCGCCGCCTCCAGCAGGCTGGTACCTCGGTAGAAATAGAACTGCGAGGCCAATGGACTCGCGCGACTGGTCGAGACCTCATCGGGTCCGGTTTCGCATTCTTTCTGTTCCATTTTGCGGGCATAAAATACCTTTCGGGTATCCAGGCGTTGCCCGAACTTCTTTTCAATCGCGGCCGCCAGCAACGGCTCGGCATACGCTGCCGGGCCTTTCAATTCCTTGAACATCTGATCGACTTGATTCAAGGATCGCCTGCTGCGCACATGGACCGCACTCGTGCGCTCCTTCGCAGCCCTTGAGGCTCTCTTGTACCAGTCTGGAATGTTCAGTTCCAAAGACGCCAGTTCGGTTTTGCGCTCATCCAGCGCATCGGTGTACCAGTCTGGGGTGTTGTCTTTGATCACGCGTGCGTGTGGACTTTGCTCGCTCCCTGGCGGACGTGCGGGAGGGTTAATGGTGGTGCTTGTCATCGGCATGGCCTTCAAGTGGCGAAGTGATTCACCACTTTAGGCACCCGGCCTCAACACAGAGCGGTAGACATGCGCTGCGTTTCAACAGTCGTCGCACAGTTCCTTGATGCTGATCTCGCGCATGCGGAACTTCTGGATCTTGCCCGTCACCGTCATGGGAAACTCATCCACGAACTTGAAGTACCTGGGTGTCTTGAAATGGGCAATGCGGTCCTTACACCAGGTTTGCAGTTCCAGCTCATTGGCCGCGTGGCCGGGATGGAACTTGATCCAGGCGACAATCTCTTCACCGTAGCGCGCATCCGGGATGCCGATGATCTGCACATCCGCCACCGCCGGATGGGTGAAGAAAAATTCCTCCAGCTCACGCGGGTACACGTTCTCGCCACCGCGGATGATCATGTCCTTGTTGCGCCCGGCAATGCACACGTAACCGTGTTCGTCCATGCTCGCCAGGTCGCCGGTGTGCATCCAGCCGGCGTCATCGATGGACTCTCGGGTAGCCTCTGGGTTGTTCCAGTAGCCGAGCATCACGCTGTAGCCACGGGTGCAGAGTTCGCCAATCTCACCCCGTGCAACGGTGTTGCCGTCAGCGTCGATGATCTTGTTTTCCAGTTGCGGCTGGGTGCGCCCAACGGTGGTGACGCGGCGCTCCAGATCGTCATCCGGACCGGTCTGTAGCGACACCGGGCTGGTTTCGGTCATGCCGTAGGCAATCTGCACTTCGCCCATATGCAGTTCGCTGATGACCCGGCGCATCACCTCGATGGGGCACGTAGCACCGGCCATGATGCCGGTGCGCAAAGTGGACAGCTCGAATTCGCCACGGCGTGGGTGATCGAGCATGGCGATGAACATGGTAGGCACACCGTACAGGCCGGTGGCGCGTTCTTCGGCGACGGCGGTGAGGGTCAGCAGCGGATCAAAGCCATCATTCGGATAAATCATGGTGGTGCCGTGGGTGATGCAGCCCAGGTTGCCCATGACCATGCCGAAGCAGTGATACAGGGGTACCGGGATCACCAGGCGATCTTGCGCCGTGAGACCCAGGCTCTCACCGACCATGTAACCGTTATTGAGGATGTTGTGGTGGCTGAGGGTCGCACCCTTGGGGAAGCCGGTGGTGCCGGAGGTGTACTGGATGTTGACGGCTTGATCGAAGTGCAAGCCGGCTTGGCGAGTGTGCAACTGCTCGGGCGGGATGCCTGCACCCAGGGCTGCCAACTGCGACCACGGTAGGAATCCTGCAGGTGGGCTGGGGTCGAGGCTGATGACGCCGCGCAGGTCGGGTTGCAGCTCCTGGAGCATGGCGTGGTAATCGGAGGACTTGAACGATCCGGCACACACCAGCCACTGGCAGCCGGACTGCTTGAGCACATACTCCAGCTCACTGGTGCGATAGGCCGGGTTGATGTTGACCAGAATCACGCCGATCTTGGCGCTGGCGATCTGGCTGATGCACCACTGGGCACAATTGGGCGCCCAGATCCCCAGGCGGTCGCCGATTTGCATGCCCAGGGCCAGGAACGCGCGGGCGTGTAGATCCACCGCTTCAGCCAGTTGCTGCCAGGTGTAGCGACGTTGCTGATGACGCACAACCAGCGCCTCGCCATCAGGGTACTGCGCAACGGTGCGATCGAAAGCCTGACCGATGGTCATGGCCAGTAAGGTCTTGTCCTGGGAGCCACGGCTGTAGCTCTGATGCAGTTGATCCATAACGACCCCTGTTGTCTTTTTTGTAGGTTGACGTAAACGTAAACTACGATTGACAGCCTCGCAAGGCAAGCTTACGTTAACGTAAAGGTGAGCGCCCTACTCCGGCGCCCAACCCACACAAAAACAAAGCTCACATAAAGGTGCCTGTCCATGAGTTACCCGTCCCTGAACTTCGCCCTCGGCGAAACCATCGACATGCTGCGCGACCAGGTGCTGTCCTTCGTGAGCAAGGAAATCGCGCCGCGCGCGGCACAGATCGACAGTGACAACCTGTTCCCTGCCGACCTGTGGCAGAAGTTCGGCGACATGGGCCTGTTGGGCATCACCGTGCCGGAAGAATACGGCGGCGCCGGCCTCGGCTACCTGGCCCACGTGGTGGCGATGGAAGAGATCAGCCGGGGCTCAGCGTCGGTGGCGTTGTCCTACGGCGCGCACTCCAATCTGTGTGTGAACCAGATCAACCGCAACGGCAACCACGCGCAAAAACTCAAGTACCTGCCCAAACTCATCAGCGGCGAGCACGTCGGCGCCCTGGCCATGAGCGAGCCGAACGCCGGGTCCGACGTGGTCTCGATGAAACTGCGCGCCGATAAACGCGGCGGTCACTACGTACTCAACGGCAGCAAGACCTGGATCACCAACGGTCCCGACGCCAGCACCTATGTGATCTATGCCAAGACCGACCTGGAGAAAGGCCCCCACGGCATCACCGCGTTTATCGTCGAGCGCGACTGGAAGGGCTTCAGCCGCAGCAACAAGTTCGACAAGCTGGGCATGCGCGGCTCCAACACCTGTGAGCTGTTTTTCGATGACGTTGAAGTGCCGGAAGAAAACATCCTCGGCGTACTCAACGGCGGCGTGAAAGTACTGATGAGCGGCCTGGACTACGAGCGCGTGGTACTGTCCGGCGGCCCTACCGGGATCATGCAGGCCTGCATGGACCTGATCGTGCCCTACATCCACGACCGCAAGCAGTTCGGCCAGAGCATCGGCGAGTTCCAACTGATCCAGGGCAAGGTCGCGGACATGTACACGCAACTCAACGCCAGCCGCGCCTATCTTTACGCGGTAGCCCAGGCTTGCGAGCGCGGTGAGACTACGCGCAAGGATGCGGCCGGGGTGATCCTCTACAGCGCCGAACGCGCCACGCAGATGGCCCTCGACGCCATCCAGATTCTCGGGGGCAATGGCTACATCAATGAGTTCCCTGCCGGGCGCCTGCTGCGTGACGCCAAGCTGTATGAAATCGGCGCCGGCACCAGTGAGATTCGCCGGATGCTGATCGGTCGCGAACTCTTCAACGAAACCCGCTGAAGGAGCGTGCCATGGCCACCTTGCACACCCAGCTCAACCCGCGCTCGGCGGAGTTCGCCATCAACAGTGCAGCGATGCGCCAACAGGTCGACGCCTTGCACACCCTGCTTGCCCAAGTGCAGCAAGGCGGCGGCGCCAAGGCCCAGGAGCGGCACACCTCGCGCGGCAAACTGCTGCCCCGTGAACGGATCAACCGCCTGCTCGACCCTGGCTCACCGTTCCTTGAGCTGAGCCAACTGGCCGCCCATCAGGTGTACGGTGAAGACGTGCCAGCCGCCGGGGTGATTGCCGGGATCGGCCGCGTGGAAGGCGTCGAATGCATGATCGTCGCCAACGACGCCACGGTAAAAGGTGGCTCTTACTACCCACTCACCGTGAAAAAACACCTGCGCGCCCAGAC
>NZ_JBOICG010000367.1:0-3093 GCF_050739995.1 Pseudomonas sp.
ACCAATACCGGTCCCTCGAAGGCGCCCCACAACCACCCGCCACGCTTGAGACAGGCCAGCAGCGCCACGGCATCCTGCTCCGCCTCGCCTTCAGGCCAACCACGCATATCGTGATGGGAGGCATACAGCACCAGTTCATCGCCTTCCATGCGATAACACTCGCGGATCAACTCGGTGCGGTCGATGGTTGCCAGCAGCGGGATATCGTCTTCGTTTAACGCTCGTTCGACCAACATGGGGGCCTCCTGCTTTCAAGCGACCAAGGATCGGCGTTCCATTAAACGCGAGCAAGAAAAAACCCACCGTACCAGGGTGGGTTTTGTGGAAGCGCACGAAGGATCAGTCCCTCAGATCCGACTCATGGATCGGCTGATCACGATGGGTCGCCCGTTGATATTGCGCCGGCCAGATCGCTTTGCGCCCGCCCAAGTCATCGTCAGCGTGCAAGGGCCAGTACGGATCACGCAGCAGTTCACGGGCGAGGAAGATGATGTCGGCCTGGCAGGTGCGCAGGATGTGTTCGGCCTGGGCCGGCTCGGTGATCATGCCGACGGTGCCCGTGGCAATGCCTGACTCTTTGCGCACCCGCTCGGCAAAGCGTGTCTGGTAGCCCGGGCCGGTTGGGATCTCGGCATTGGCGGCAGTGCCTCCGGAAGACACATCGATCAAGTCCACGCCGAGGTCTTTGAGGCGGCGCGCCAACTCTACGGTTTCATCGGGGTTCCAGCCGTCTTCCACCCAATCGGTGGCCGACACCCGCACAAACAGCGGCAACTCTTCGGGCCAGACGGCGCGTACGGCTTTAGTGACATCCAACACCAGGCGGATACGGTTTTCAAAGGAACCACCGTATTGGTCCTGGCGCTGGTTGCTGATGGGCGACAGAAATTGGTGCAGCAGGTAACCGTGGGCGGCGTGGATTTCTACCACTTCGAAGCCAGCGGTCAAGGCGCGCTTGGCGGCCGCGACAAAATCGGCGATCACTTGCTGGATCTGCCCTTCGTCCAGCGGCGTGGGCTGGGTGTGATTGGGGTCAAAGGCAATCGGCGATGGCCCCACCGGCACCCACCCCCCGTCTTGCGGCTTGACGCTACCGTGCTGGCCGATCCAAGGCCGATGAGTGCTCGCCTTGCGCCCGGCATGGGCCAGTTGAATCCCGGCCACCGCGCCTTGGGCGGCAATAAACCGGGTGATGCGTTGCAACGGTTCGATCTGTTCGTCTTTCCACAGGCCCAGGTCCTGGGCAGTGATGCGGCCATCGGCAGTGACGGCGGTGGCTTCGGTAAAAATCAGCCCGGCACCACCGACGGCACGACTGCCGAGGTGCACCAGGTGCCAGTCATTGGCCAAGCCGTCCTCGCTGGAGTACTGGCACATTGGAGACACCGCAATGCGGTTGAGCAGGGTCAGTTGGCGCAGGGTGTAAGGTTCGAGCAGCTGACTCATGGCGCACCTCTTCTGGACTTTTTGGGCACTTATCGCAGGAGCGAGCGTGTTCGCGAAAGCCTCATAGGCGTTACGTTCAGCCAGGATAAACGCACTACCGTTGAAGTTTTTCGCGGGCAACCCCGCTCCTGCATAACAGTGCTTAGAGCCTAGTCGACAACGCTGGATTGCACAGGGTTCAGAAGCAAAGCGGGAGCCGATTGCCGGCTCCCGTTGTGTGATTTCTTACATTTCGACCTGGGTGCCCAGCTCGATCACCCGGTTTACCGGGAGTTTGAAGAAGCGCAGGTTGCCGTTGGCATTCTTCAACATGAAGGCGAACAAGCTTTCACGCCAGCGGGCCATGCCCTTGATGCGCGAGGCGATCACCGTTTCGCGGCTGAGGAAGTAAGTGGTGCGCATCGGGCTGAAATCCAGATCGTCCAGATGGCACAACTTCAAGGCTTCGGGCACGTCCGGCTCATCGGTAAAACCGAAATGCAGGATCACCCGGAAGAACCCTTCCCCGTAGGCGTCCACTTCGAAACGCCGTGAGGCCGGCACACGTGGAATATCTTCGTAGACCACCGTCAGCATCACCACCTGCTCATGCAGCACCTGGTTATGCAGGAGGTTGTGCAACAACGCATGGGGTACCGCGTCGGGGCGCGCGGTAAGGAACACAGCGGTGCCCTGCACGCGGTGGGGCGGCTGCACACGGATGCTGCTGATAAAGATCGGCAGCGGCAGCCCGCCTTCGTCGAGACGGTCCATCAGCAGTTCTTTACCGCGTTTCCAGGTGGTCATCAGGATAAACAGCACAATCCCCGCGAGTACCGGAAAGGCGCCGCCCTGGACGATCTTCGGCACGTTAGCGGCGAAGAACAGGCCATCCACCAACAGGAAGACGATAAGAACCGGAATCGCCAGCACCGGTGGCCATTTCCACAGCAGCAACATCACGGCCGACACCAGAATACTGGTGATCAACATGGTACCGGTCACCGCCACGCCGTAAGCCGAAGCCAAGGCATTGGAGGACTCGAAGCCCAGCACCAGCAGGATCACGCCGACCATCAACGACCAGTTCACCGCGCCGATATAGATCTGGCCCTGCTCGGCGCTGGAAGTGTGCTGGATATGCATGCGCGGGATGTAACCCAGCTGGATCGCTTGGCGGGTCAGGGAAAACGCACCGGAAATCACCGCCTGGGAGGCAATCACCGTGGCCAGGGTCGACAGCACCACCAGCGGGATCAACGCCCAGCTCGGCGCCAGCAGGTAGAACGGGTTACGTGCCGCTTCGGGATTTTCCAGCAGCAACGCGCCCTGGCCGAAGTAATTGAGCACCAGCGCCGGCAGCACCAGGGCGAACCACGCCCGGGCGATCGGCTTGCGGCCGAAGTGGCCCATGTCAGCGTACAGCGCTTCAGCACCGGTCAAGGCCAGCACCACGGCACCAAGAATCGCCACGCCCATGCCGGGGTGGGATACAAAGAAACGCACGCCCCACACCGGGTTCAGCGCGCTGAGCACTTCCGGGTGTTGCGCGATGCCGTGGATACCGAGCCCGGCCAACACCAGGAACCACACCACCATCACCGGCCCGAACAGCTTGCCGATGCGGTCGGTGCCGTGTTTCTGGATCAGGAACAACCCCACCAGCAC
>NZ_JBOICG010000368.1:0-2723 GCF_050739995.1 Pseudomonas sp.
ACGCGCCCAGCACCGGGTGCGACTGCTACTGGATGAGATCGACGAGTTCTACAGCAACTATAAAGTCAGCCGCGACCTGATCGAATTGCGCAACCTGGCCCAGGTTGCGGAACTGATGATCCGCTCCGCCATGGAACGCAAAGAAAGCCGGGGCTTGCACTACACCCTCGACTATCCGCAAATGCTGCCCGAAGCCCGCGATACTATCCTGGTGCCAACCACCTACGGCGACTGAACTTCAGGCGAACCCGCAGGCGCCGATGCACATCGGCGACCTGCGAATCCCTCGGCACGCACAGCGAACGCACGCGCCATTCGCCCTGTACTCGGTAACGCAGCACCACGACCAGCGGCAATGCCAGGCTGTCGGGGCGCAGTTGCACAGCGTGCCAGCCGCGCTCATCACTGAATAACTGCCAGCCGTCCTCGTCACGGCGCAAACCACGAACCGACGAACGGTGAGTCAGCAACACATGTCGCGGCACTATCCAGGCGGCATGAGCCAGGCACACCAGTATGCCAAGGCTTGAATAAGGTAAATCGAGAACCAGCCAGCTACCCAGCGCAAACGACTGGGCAAGGAGGTATACCGCTAGCAACAGCCGAGAGGCCTGCCAGCGGCATTCGAAGCGATTACTTGGGCTGGACACGATCCAGAATCATCCGAACCATGCGCTGCAGTTCAGGGTCTTCCGATTCGGCACGTTCCATGAACCAGCCGAACATGTCCTGGTCTTCGCAGGTCAGCAGCCTGACGTAGAGGTCACGATCCACCTGATTGAGCGTCGCGTACACCTCCTTGGTGAAAGGTACCAGCAACACATCCAACTCCAGCATGCCTCGGCGGCTGTGCCAGTAGAGGCGATTGATTTCTACATCTTCGACCATGGAGCGCTCCTCAAATAGGCGGCAAGTATACAGGCCCGACGACAGCGGAACAGTCGGCTTTGGTCACCCGCGACGAAACTATCCATTTGCCGGGCGCCCCTCTATGATGCACCCATGACATTTTGACCTGCGATGACCCATGGCTGACTCTGCTTTTTTCTGCCCCCTGTCCCACGAAGGCGTTCTCGCCGTCCGCGGCGCCGACGCTGCCAAGTTCCTGCAAGGGCAACTGACCTGCAACCTCAATTACCTGAGTGACACCCAGGCCAGCCTCGGTGCGCGCTGCACACAAAAAGGGCGCATGCAGTCGAGCTTTCGCATCCTGTTGCAAGGTGACGGCGTACTCCTGGCGATGGCCACCGAACTGCTCGAACCGCAACTGGCGGACCTGAAGAAGTACGCCGTGTTCTCCAAGTCCAAGCTCACCGACGAAAGCGCCGCCTGGGCGCGTTTTGGCCTGGCGAATGCGGATCAGGCCTTGGCCGGCCTGGGCCTGGAATTGCCTGCCGAGACCGACAGCATCGTGCGTACAGACTCACTGATCGCCATTCGGGTCTCCCCCGGCCGCGCCGAACTCTGGACGCCTGCCGACCAGGGCGAAGCCGTACGTACGCAATTGGCAGCACAGCTTGAAGAAGCTGAATTGAATGAATGGCTGCTCGGCCAGATCCGCGCCGGCATTGGCCAGGTCATGCCACAAACCCGCGAGCTGTTCATCCCGCAGATGCTCAACCTGCAGGCCGTAGGCGGCGTCAGCTTCAAGAAAGGCTGCTACACCGGCCAGGAGATCGTCGCGCGCATGCAGTACCTGGGTAAGCTCAAACGCCGCCAATACCGCGTGGCGCTGACAGACCAAGCCCTGCCCGAGCCAGGCAGCGAGATCTTCTCGCCTACCCATAACTCATCGGTGGGTGAAGTGGTCCTGGCTGCCCGCAGCACCGCAGGTAGCGAACTGCTGGCGGTGCTGAGCGCCGACGCCGTGGAAGACAACAACCTGCACCTGGGCAGCCTCGACGGCCCGCGCCTTGAATTGCTGACACTTCCTTACGAACTGGATCGCGATCGCGAAATCCAGCACTGAGCCTACCCAGCCCGCCTATTGGGGCTGGGCACTCTTCAATTGCGGTAGAGAATCCCCATGAACAAGATGGCCGAGATGATCCAGGCCCAACTACTGGCCGCCATCGACAACGATGACCTGGTGCTGCCAACCTTGCCAGAGGTCGCCTTGAGCATCCGCGAGGCCGCCGAAGACAGTGAGATCAGTGTCAGCGCCCTGAGCAAGGTCATCGGCCGCGACGCCGCCCTGTCAGCGCGCCTGATCAAGGTGGTGAACAGCCCACTGTTGCGTGCCACGGTCGAGGTCACTGACCTGCAGACCGCTATCACCCGCCTTGGCATCAACTACAGCTGCAACCTGGCAATCGGCCTGGTGATAGAGCAGATCTTCCACGCCCGCTCGGAGGTAGTGGAAAAGAAAATGCGCGATACCTGGGCAACCAGCCTGGAAGTGGCAGGTATCAGTTACGAGCTCTGTCTGCGTTATACCCAGCTCAAACCTGACCAGGGCGCCCTCGCAGGCCTGGTTCACCAGATCGGCGTACTGCCGATCCTGATTTATGCCGAAGAGCACAACGAGTTGCTCTCCGATCCAGTGTGCCTGAACTATGTGATCGACCAGATTCATCCGAAACTGGGCGACAAGATCCTCAGTAGCTGGGAGTTTCCCGAACAACTGGTCAGGTTGCCCGGGCAAGTCCTGGACCTGGACCGCGACAGCGATCGGGTCGACTACGTGGACATCGTCCAGATCGCCCGGGCCCTGAGCCCTGCCA
>NZ_JBOICG010000369.1:0-6092 GCF_050739995.1 Pseudomonas sp.
AATGTGGGAGGGGGCTTGCTCCCGATAGCAGTGTGTCAGCTATGCATAAACTGACTGATAGACCGCAATCGGGAGCAAGCCCCCTCCCACATGTTGCTCCCGGCTTTTACCAGGAGAACTCTAATTGCTCGTTGCCACCGCTCAGGTCCAGCAACCTCACCCCAATCCCCAGCAACCGCACCGGTTTCCCACCCCGATTGAACGCCTGCGTCAGCAGCTGTTGATAACTTTCCAAATCCCGCCCTGCCCCCGCCTGCTCCAAGGTCGTCTGGGTAAAGTCATGAAACTTCACCTTAACGAATGGCTTGCCCGCACGGTAACTGCTGTCGATGCGTGCCATGCGCCCGGCCAGGGTTTCCATCAATTCGGGAAGTTTGGCCAGGCAGCTTGAAAGATCCGGCAAGTCAACATCGTAGGTATTTTCCACGCTGATGGACTGCCGCCGGCTGTCATTCTGTACCACGCGATCATCGATCCCGCGAGCAAGGCTCCAAAGTCGCTCGCCAAAACTGCCGAATTCGCGCACCAGCGCTAGCTTGTTCCATTCACGCAGCTGCAAGCAGTCTTCAATGCCCAGGCGCGCCAGCTTGTCGGCCGTGACCTTGCCCACACCGTGCAACTTGCCCACAGGCAATTGGGAGACGAAGTCCTCGACCTGATCCGGGGTAATCACGAACAGGCCGTTGGGCTTCTTCCAATCGCTGGCGATCTTGGCCAGAAACTTGTTCGGCGCCACACCTGCGGATACGGTGATGTGTAGCTGGTTGGAGACGCGGCGGCGAATGTCCTGGGCAATACGTGTGGCGCTACCACCGAAATGCGGGCTGTCAGAAACATCCAGGTAGGCTTCGTCCAGGGACAGGGGTTCGATCAAGTCGGTGTAGTCACGAAAGATCGTCTGGATTTCCTTCGACGCTTCTTTATAGGCATCCATGCGCGGCTTGACGATGGTCAGGTCCGGGCACAGCTTCAGGGCATGACGCGACGACATTGCCGAACGTACCCCATACGCCCGCGCTTCGTAGTTGCAGGTGGCAATCACGCCCCGCCGATCCGCAGAGCCACCGACAGCCAGAGGCTTTTGCGCCAGGCTCGGGTCGTCGCGCATCTCGATGGCGGCGTAGAAGCAATCACAGTCGACGTGGATGATTTTGCGCTGCGTCATATAAACAGGGGGGTGATCCAACGGGTAGCCAGTATCGCACTCACACCTGTATATAGCACCAGTAGTTTGAATCTTCCGCCCGAGCGGTAGGAGATTTCGCCGACAGATTTATTTTCTCAATCGAATTCAGCCTTCCAATAGAGCTGAAAGCCGCAGCCACACTGGCCCCGCGCCCTTTCCGGGCATGCCATTTAGCGCTAACCAATTGAACCACAAGCGCTTTTCTTAGAATCATCGGTTGACACACCAGCGTTCCTCTGTAGAATGCCGACACACAGACGCGGGATGGAGCAGTCTGGTAGCTCGTCGGGCTCATAACCCGAAGGTCGTCGGTTCAAATCCGGCTCCCGCAACCAAACATCAAAAAAGGCTACTCGAAAGAGTGGCCTTTTTTGTGCGCGCTGATTTTTCCTTTTCAAGACAGCGTGAACTTCCCTACGGACTGCGGAGCAGCCCGGCGCGGGACAAGCCCGCTCACTACAAAAGCGTTTTCAATCGCGGACTTAGGTTGCCTAAGCCGCTAATTCACACTTATTTGACCCATCAGCCTATTAACGGTTGACACCTCGCCGCTGGGCTGTAGAATGCCGCCCACAGACGCGGGATGGAGCAGTCTGGTAGCTCGTCGGGCTCATAACCCGAAGGTCGTCGGTTCAAATCCGGCTCCCGCAACCAAACATCAAAAAAGGCCACTCGAAAGAGTGGCCTTTTTTGTATCCGGTGAAAAAGTTCTTCTGAAACAATGACATGGCATCTTTCATGAAACCGTACACGGTTTGCGGAGTCCATGTCATTGCAAGCTATGCTCAGTACTCAAGCACGACCCTCTACGACCAATGGCCGCAGTCGCCGCACCCGGCGATAAGCGTTAATATTTGTAATTATTTTGTCCATAGGGATTGGTAACTTGGCTGGATACCTCCATCCTGTCGCGCACAATCCACGAGGTGATTGATGCGCGCCAACTCGTCTGAACCACAAGACACCGTCACAGCAGAACAACCGATCACACCCACCCGCTTGCGTTGGCTGGATCTGTTGAGCAAGTACCGTCAACCCATCGGGCTGGCCGTCACCCTGTTGCTGTTCGCAATCGCCCTGATCGCCTGCCGACACCTGTTGCTGGAACTGGACCTGTATGCCCTCCACGACTCGATCCTGGAAGTGCCCAAGCCGGCCCTGCTGGGTGCGTTCGCCGCAGCGGTCGCCGGTTTCATCATTCTGCTGGGCTATGAATTCTCCGGCGCCCGCTATGCCGGTGTGAAACTCCCCGCCAAGACCCTGGCCATGGGTGGCTTCACCGCCTTTGCCATTGGCAATGCCATCGGTCTGTCGATGCTCTCGGGCGGATCAGTGCGTTACCGTTTATATGCACGCCATGGCGTCGGAGCGGCGGAAGTCGCCCACATGACCGTGTTCGCCAGCTTGGCCTTGGGTACTGCCCTGCCGCCGCTGGCCGCATTGGCCACGCTGAGCAACCTGCCGGCGGCGTCCACCTACCTGCATTTGCCGCAAAGCCTGCTAGGCGGCATTGCCGGAGCCGTGCTGGTGCTGTCGGCGGTGCTGTGCATCGGCATTTATCGTCGCCGCCTGCCGGAACAACCTTACCCGGACAACCTGCTGGTCAAGGCCGGGCGCCGCACCTTGCGCTTGCCGGGCCGTCGCCTGACCTTCCTGCAACTGATCATTACCGCACTGGACGTCGCCGCTGCCGCCACCGTCCTTTATATGCTGCTGCCAGAAGCGCCGCCGTTCGGCCCATTCCTGCTGGTGTACCTGCTGGCCCTGGCCGCAGGCGTACTCAGCCATGTTCCGGGCGGGGTCGGTGTCTTCGAAGCAATCCTGCTGGCCGCGTTCGCCGACAAGCTCGGCGCGGCACCGTTGGCTGCCGCCTTGCTCTTGTATCGGATGATCTACGTGGTACTGCCGCTGTTGATCGCCTGCATCTTCCTGCTGGTCAACGAAGCTCAGCGCCTGTTCCAAACCCAGCAGAGCCTGCGGGTGGCCTCAGGCCTGGCGGCGCCGGTATTGGCCGTACTGGTTTTTTTGTCCGGCGTGGTCCTGCTGTTTTCCGGCGCAACCCCGGAAATCGACTCACGCCTGGAGAACATCGGCTTCCTGATTCCCCACCGCCTGATTGACGCCTCGCACTTTGGTGCCAGCTTGATCGGCGTACTGTGCCTACTGCTGGCCCAAGGTTTGCGTCGACGCTTGTCCGCAGCTTGGATGCTGACCATGGTGCTGCTGTTGACCGGCGCCCTGCTCTCGCTGCTCAAAGGCTTCGATTGGGAAGAAGCCAGCCTGATGATCATGACCGCGGTGTTGCTGGCGATCTTCCGTCGTTCGTTCTACCGCGCCAGTCGCCTGACCGAACTGCCGTTCTCGCCGCTGTACCTGGTGGCCAGCGTGTGTGTGTTGGGGGCCTCGATCTGGCTGCTGCTGTTTGCCTATCAAGACGTACCCTACAGTCACCAACTGTGGTGGCAATTCACCCTGGATGCCAACGCCCCCCGTGGCTTGCGCTCTCTGCTGGGCGCGGCGGTGTTGCTGGTCATCGTGTCGCTGACCTGGCTGCTGCGGACTGCACGCCCGATCATCCACTTGCCGACGCCGGATGAACTGGAACGCGCCACCAAGATCCTGATGGCTTCCTCCCAGCCCGATGGCGGCCTCGCACTGACCGGCGACAAGGCGTTGCTGTTCCACCCCAACGACGAAGCGTTCCTGATGTACGCCCGTCGTGGGCGCAGCCTGGTAGCGCTCTACGACCCTATCGGCCCGACCCAACCGCGCGCCGAAATGATCTGGCAGTTCCGCGACCTGTGCGACATCCATCACGCCCGCCCGGTGTTCTACCAGGTGCGCGCCGAGAACCTGCCGTACTACATGGACATCGGCCTCACCGCGATCAAACTGGGCGAAGAAGCCCGCGTCGACCTGAAACGCTTTGACCTGGAAGCCAAGGGCAAAGAGATGAAGGACCTGCGCTACACCTGGAACCGTGGCACCCGGGACGGCCTGTCCCTGGAGATCTTCGATCAGGGCCAGGCGCCCATGGATGAACTCAAAGTCATCTCCGATGCCTGGCTGACTGGCAAGAACGTACGGGAAAAGGGCTTCTCCCTGGGCCGCTTCAGCGACGACTACCTCAAGCACTTCAGAATTGCGATCATTCGCTTCGAAGGGCGCCCGGTAGCCTTCGCCAACCTGCTCGAGACCTACAACCACGACCTGGCCAGCCTCGACCTGATGCGCGCCCACCCCGACGCGCCCAAGCTGACCATGGAGTTCATGATGGTTGGCCTGATTCAACATTATAAGAACCATGACTACGCCCGCTTCAGCCTCGGCATGGTGCCGTTGTCGGGCTTGCAACCACGCCGTGGCGCACCACTGACCCAACGTTTGGGGTCGATGGTGTTCCGCCGTGGCGAGCAACTGTATAACTTCCAAGGTTTGCGCCGCTTCAAAGACAAGTTCCAGCCCGACTGGGAACCCCGTTACATGGCCGTGCCCGCAGGACTTGATCCGCTGGTGGCACTGGCCGATACCGCCGCCCTGATTGCAGGCGGCTTGACTGGATTGGTGAAACGCTGATGATTCGACGCTCCTGGCGGTATGTATTGGCCATAGTAGTGCTGCTCGCCCTGATTGCAGGCGGTGGCTTCTGGTACTGGAACCGCCCTGCCCCACAGCCGACCCTGGAGCAAATGCCCCAGGCCGACGGTTCCGTGTTGACCCGTGTGACCCCTGCTGGCTCGGCAAAAGCCCGAGTGGCCGTGGCCGTCATGGCCGACGAAACCCTGACCGACAGCCAGCTGATTGCCCTGAGCCAAGGCGGTTCGGCACAAATCGTTCAGGTGGTTCTGCCAAAAGACGACTGCAAATTGCAGGAACAAGCGCTGCAAGGCGCCCTGGCTCAGCTTAAAGGCCCGGCGACCCTGGTCAGCGGCATCGGCCCGGGTGCAGCCCTGGCGTGGCGCTGGCTCGCCACACAGAACGATGACAAGGCCAACGCCATCTCCGTCGGCTTCGCTTTAGTACAAGAAGGTTGCAAAGATCCGCTGCCGAAAACCGCCGCCCATGGCAACTGGCTGGTAGCCTGGAACGATAACCCTGACGACGAAAGCGCCAGTTTCGTTCGTGATACCCCACGCGCCACCACCAGCATCAGCGACTACGACATTCACTACCCACAAGTGCTGAACAACGAGCTGCGCAAGCAATTGGTCGGCTCCGACAACGGCGGCCTGGCGATTCCCGTGGTTGAAGTACCGGCCGGCCAAGCCAAGGACACCGTTACCCTGTTCCTCTCCGGTGACGGCGGCTGGCGTGACCTGGACCGTGACGTGGCCGGTGAAATGGCCAAGATCGGCTACCCGGTCGTCGGCATCGATACCCTGCGCTACTACTGGCAGCACAAGACCCCGGAACAAAGCGCCAAGGACCTTACCGAGCTGATGCAACACTATCGGCAGAAGTGGGGCACCAAGCGCTTCGTGCTGACCGGTTACTCGTTCGGTGCCGACGTGCTCCCGGCTATCTACAACCGCATGCCGGAAAACGAACAGCAACGCGTCGACGCGATCATCCTGCTGGCATTCGCACGTACCGGCAGCTTTGAAATCGAAGTGGAAGGCTGGCTGGGCAACGCGGGCAAAGAAGCCGCCACCGGCCCGGAAATGGCCAAGCTACCGGCTGACAAAGTCGTGTGCATCTACGGTGCCGAAGAAGTCGACGAGAGCGGCTGTACCGACAAGACTGCCGTGGGCGAAGCCGTGAAACTGCCAGGCGGTCATCACTTCGATGAGAACTACCCGGCGCTGGCCAAGCGTTTGGTGGACATCATTGTCAAGCACCAGGCCAAGGACAAAGCCGAGTAATTTCAGCCATACGCAAAACCAAATGTGGGAGGGGGCTTGCCCCC
>NZ_JBOICG010000370.1:0-18725 GCF_050739995.1 Pseudomonas sp.
GAAGAGACCATCATCAACCACAGCACACCACGGCTGGCGGCGACCATTGAGTTGCGTGGCCAGGCGGACGTCAGCAATGCCTTGGCCCAGCAAGACGCCGATGGGCTGTGGGCATGGCTCTGCGTCAATGGTGTGATCGACGAGGTGGCGGCTATCGGCGAATGGCAAGGCGACGTGGTGGACATGGGCTGCATGGAAACCATCCTTGCGCCGCGTGCCGGTGTGCTGGTGTTTGAGCGAGGTCTGGGTGACTACGTCGAGGAAGGCCAGCGTTTTGCACGGATCATCGCGCGCCCAGGCGACCCCGACTCCGAGATAGTCCTGCACGCCGCACAAACCGGGCGCATGGTCACCCGTCACCGCGAACGACTGGTGGCCCAGGGCGCGGTGGCGGCCAAGTTCACTGGCAGTCGTTTATCCGACAGCTACAGCGGCGGGGTGCTGGACCCGTAGCGGCACACTCAGTAATCAGGCTGACTCGGTAAAATGTAGGAGCGGGCTTGCCCGCGATATCGGTGTACCAGTCGATGCATGTATTGACTGAGAGACCGCCATCGCAGGCAAGCCAGCTCCCACCTTTGATCTCTATCGTTGGTGAACATGCGCCAGACGCGATGGCCCTGTCGGCAGTAATTTCCCAAGCGCCCCCAGTCTCCTGTGGGAGCTGTCGAGCTTTAGCGAGGCTGCGAATGCGGCGGCACGGGCGACCTATTCATCGGTCGTATCGCCGCTTTCGCAGGCAAGCCAGCTAATCCGCCAGTGGCGGCAAACGCCGTTTCACCGGGGTTTTCTTGACGATAGCGGTGTTGGTTTCGGCATAGGCATTGATCCGATCCAGCAGGCTGTCCAAGTGATCCATCGTGCGCACATGCAGGCGCGCAATGAAGCAATCCTCGCCAGTCACCTTGTCGCACTCGGTGAATTCAGGGATCGCCTGGATCTGCCGTTCCACCTCCTGCAATTTGCCGGGCAGCGGGCGGATGCGCACGATGGCTTGCAGCAGGTAGCCAAAGTGCTTGGGATCGATGTCGACGGTGTAGTGGGTCAACACACCGCGTTCTTCCAGGCGGCGCAGACGTTCGCCGACGCTGGGCGATGACAGCCCGGTGATGCCTGCCAGCGCCTTGAGGGACAGCCGTGAGTCGTCCATCAGGGCGGCAATCAGTTGCTGGTCAATGGTGTCAATCATGGTGTTTGCCTAATAAGAAAAGGTTACTTGGGTGTTTGGCCTTTTTTAGTCACTGGAGCCGCTGCCAAGCAGATTGCCATAATTGAGCCTCACTTGAGGAGCCTCTATCGTGGACACATCTATCCGTCGCGGTTCGTGGGAAATGATCGCCGCCATGCTGATCTCGGGCACCATCGGCTGGTTTGTGCTGGTGTCAGGGGTGTCGGTGATCGAAGTGGTGTTCTGGCGCTGTGTGATCGGCGGGCTGACACTGTTGTTGGTGTGCGCGTTGTTGGGCTACTTGCGCCTGGACTTGCTCACCTGGACCAAGCTGGGGTTGGCGATGCTGAGCGGTGTCGCCATCGTCGGCAACTGGCTGTTGCTGTTCGAGTCCTACTCCCGTGCATCTATCGCCATCAGTACGGCGGTATACAACGTGCAACCGTTCATGTTGGTGGTGCTGGCGGCGCTGTTCTTGGGTGAAAAGATCACCGTGCAAAAACTGGCATGGCTGAGCGTGGCGTTCCTGGGGATGCTGGCGATTGTCACCGCTCATGGCGATCAACAAACCGGCGAGGATTACTTGTCAGGCATCGCATTGGCGCTGGGCGCTGCGTTCCTGTACGCGATTGCGGCGCTGATCATCAAGCGTTTGAAAGAAGTGCCGCCGCATCTGATGGCATTGATTCAAGTAACCACCGGCGCGCTGTTACTGGCGCCGTTGGTGCCCTGGAATAGCCTGCCCGTCACGCCCAACGCCTGGGCGGCGCTGGTGACACTCGGGGTGGTGCACACCGGTTTGATGTATGTATTGCTGTACGGCGCCATCCAGAAACTGCCGACGGCCCTGACCGGCGCGCTGTCGTTTATCTACCCGATAGCGGCGATTTTCGTCGATTGGATTGCCTTTGGGCATCGCCTGGGCTGGCTGCAGTGGCTGGGGGTGGCGGCGATTCTATTGGCGGCTGCGGGGTTGCAGCGGGGCTGGTGGTGGCCCCGCATGTCCAAGGTCAGTGCGTGCCCTGAAAGATGATGTTTTCCGGATCGAAGTGAGCCACGCCGCTGCCCGGCTGCGACAGACCGAGGATATGCCCCTTGATCTTGCCTACCACGTGCATTTCGCAGGGCTTGCAGTCGAACTTCAAGGTCAGCACTTCATCACCATGGATCAACTGCATCGGCGCCACCTTGGTTTTCACCCCCGTCACACCCTTGGCCTGTTTAGGGCACAGGTTGAACGAGAAACGCAGGCAGTGCTTGGTGATCATCACCGGTACTTCGCCGGTTTCTTCGTGGGCTTCGAAGGCGGCGTCGATCAGCTTCACACCATGACGGTGATAGAAGTCGCGGGCTTTCTGGTTGTAGACGTTGGCCAGGAACGACAGGTGCGCTTCCGGGTACACCGGCGGCGGTGAAGTTTCCGCCTTGCGCCCGCCACGGGGGTGAGCCGCTACACGGGCCGCGGTCAGCGCTTCGATCACTTCGCGGCGCAAGGCCTTGAGCTGCGAATTGGGGATGAAGAACGCTTGCGGTGCGTCCAGTTGGAGGGCGGTGGCGTGGTATTCGGTGGTGCCCAGTTGGCCGAGCAGATCACGCAGGGTGTCCAGCGCCTGTTCCGGCTTGTTGGCCACGCCGAACGGGCCGGGCAGGGTGACGCTGGCGCTGATGCCTTCTTCGCTGGTGGCGGTGACTTCCAACTGCTCTTCACGCAAACGAGCAGCCCAGGTCAGGCCGATACGGCGTTCGGACGAGGTCTTGAGCAGCGCTTGTTGCCAGTTATGGTCCAGGTTGCGGTTCAGCGGGTGGTTCGGCCGCAACTGGTGCAGGCCAGCCGGCATTTCATTCGGCTCGACGCGATAGCGGTAGCGCTTCTTGCCGTCTTCTTCGAACTCGCCCTTGGGCTCGGCAATGTTGGCGCGGAAACCCACGACTTCACGTTTGATCAGCACATTGAGGCCGTCGCCATTGGACAGCGGCTCGTGGGTGACCACCTGCAAGTCACGTTTGCCGGCTTTTTCCACCATACCTACCGGCAAGCCGGTGAAGGTCGGCGTGTCGAAGGCGCCGATGTCGATCTTGCGGTCGGTGACAAAATAGTCGGTGCTGCCACGGTGGAAGGTCTTTTCCGGATCGGGCAGGAAAAAGTGCGCGGTACGGCCGCTGGACGCACGGGCCAGGTCAGGACGGTCCTCAAGCACTTCATCGAGGCGCTGGCGGTAATAGGCGGTGATGTTCTTCACATAACCCATGTCCTTGTAGCGACCTTCGATCTTGAATGAACGCACGCCCGCTTCGACCAGCGCGCGAATGTTGGCGCTCTGGTTGTTGTCTTTCATCGACAGCAGGTGCTTTTCAAAGGCCACGACGCGGCCCTGGTCGTCTTTCAAGGTGTACGGCAGGCGGCAAGCCTGGGAGCAGTCGCCACGGTTGGCGCTGCGCCCATTCTGCGCGTGGGAGATGTTGCACTGCCCGGAGAACGCCACACACAGTGCGCCGTGAATGAAAAACTCGATGGCGGCATCGGTTTCGTCGGCGATGGCGCGGATCTCTTGCAGGTTCAGCTCACGGGCCAATACCAACTGGGAGAAACCTGCCTGGTCGAGAAACTTGGCACGACCCAGGGTGCGAATGTCGGTCTGGGTGCTGGCGTGCAGCTCGATGGGCGGAATATCCAGCTCCATCACACCTAGGTCTTGCACGATCAAGGCGTCGACACCGGCGTCATACAACTGATGGATCAGCTTGCGCGCAGGCTCCAGCTCGTTGTCATGCAGGATGGTATTGATGGTAGTGAACACACGGGCGTGGTAACGGCGTGCGAACTCCACCAGGGACGCGATATCGCTCACGTCGTTACAGGCGTTGTGGCGTGCGCCGAAGCTCGGGCCGCCGATGTACACGGCGTCGGCGCCATGCAGGATAGCCTCGCGCGCGATGGCGACATCGCGGGCAGGGCTGAGCAATTCCAGGTGATGCTTGGGCAAGGACATAGTTTTTTTAGTCAGGCTTGTCACGGTTGAGGCGGGCATTGTAGCTGTGAAACGCTGGGGGGGCACCTACCACAGGGCTGGCTGGCTTGGTGCAGGAGCCAATGAGTTCCAGTGTAGGAGCGAGCTTGCCCGCGATAGCGGTGGGTCAGTTGGCACATTGATCGACTGATGCACCGCCATCGCGGGCAAGCCCGCTCCCACAGGTTCAGGCTTTTGCGGCCATTGCGGTGACTTCGACACGCATGCCTTCTACGGCCAGGGAAGCAACGCCTACGGCTGCTCGCACAGGCCATGGCTTGGCGAAAAAGCGCTTATAGACTTCGTTGAATGCAGCACGATCAGCCATATCGGTGAGGTAGATGGTCAGGTGCATCACCCGGTCCATGGAGCTGCCGGCCTTTTCCAGGGCGACTTTCAGCGCTTGCAGGGTGCATTCGCTTTGCAGGGTGACATCGCCCAGTTCCAGGCTGCCGTCGGCCCGGGTCGGAATCTGGGTGGAGACCAGGATGCCGTTGAAACCGATGACATCGGAAGAGATGGAGTCGGCGTCGGGATCGGGAGTGTAGGACAGATCGTGGTTGGCCATGGGCACCTCTTGTTGACTGAACAGAAGGTGCCATGGTCCCCGAAAAAAACGCCCGGGGCAAACCGGGAGCAGGGCTGATTACAACAGGGTGAACGGGTAGTCGACGATCACCCGCAGCTCGTTCAGCTTGCCATCACGCTGGTCGGCGTTCGATGAAACCATGGCGTCTCGTACGCGAAACGACAGGTTTTTCGCCGGGCCGCTCTGCAGTACGTATTTGGCTTCCACATCGGTCTCGTGATGGTCACCGTTGGCACCGTAGTCGCCCACGTAGGCACTGTTGGCTGGAGTGTGGGTACCATCGATGCCCGAACCATTGACGTAGCGGGTCATGAAGCTCAGGCCCGGTACGCCGAAGGTTGCCATATTCAGGTCATAACGAACGCCCCAGGACTGCTCGCCCGGACCGTTGAAGTCGCCCCACTGGATCGAGTTGGCCAGGAACACCGAATCACCGCCTTCACCTGCGCCATTGTTGCCGGTGCCGATGTAGTCAAAGGGCGTGTCGCCATGCACTTTCTGAAACGACAGCGTCAGGGTGTGGGCCGCCAGGAACGAGTAGGCCGCTGCCACCGAGTACGTGGTGTTGTTGATCGCCCCGGCCTTGGCACTGCCCGTGTCGAGGGTGCGGTACAGGTTGCCGTCCAATGCCAGCGACTGGTCCTGGCTCAACGGAATCACGTAGTTGAGATTGGTGTAGTACTGGCGCCAGATATCTTCCAGTTCACCTGCGTACAGGGTGGCGCTCAGCGAAGGCGTGAAGGTGTATTTACCACCGATGAAACTCGCACTGTTGGCTGCCACGTTAGCGTAGGTGGCGTAGATGTCGTGGTCATGGTTGCTGGTCATGCCGCTGTTGGTGCTGGTGAAGTGCCCGGCCTCCAGGTCCAGTCCGGCGATCTCGCTGCTGGTCAGGTCAAAGCCGGTGGCGGTCTGCGGCAAGATGCGCGTACCACCAGTGGCGAAGACGGGAGCGGTGGGCTGCATGTCACCGAATTTCAACTGGGTTTTGGAGACCTTGATCTTCACCGCTGCGCCCACTGAGCCGTAGCCATTTTCCGGATCGCCATGGCGGTCGGTCGGCAACTCGCCGGTGCCGGCGTCCGCGTGAGTGGCGTCAAGCTTCATCGCGCCATAGGCGTAGGCATCCACGCCAAACCCGATGGTGCCCTGGGTGAACCCCGAGGCGTAGTTGAGCATTGCGCCTTGGGTCCAGTCGCGGTTATCCGCCTTGCCACTTTGGCGGTCGCGGTCGAAGTAATAGTTGCGCAGCAGCCCCGTGATGCTGCTGCCTTCGATAAATCCCTTGGAATCGGTCTGGTCGGTCACGGACTCGGCAAGGGCGATTTGGCTGACACTGGCGCACACAGCCAGTGTTAACAGGCTCCACTGTTTGATCATGTTCTTGTTTCCCAGGAATAATTATCGCGCGCACAGAAACACCGCATTTTTAAATGGCGCATAGGGTTTTATGGCAGATGTTTGCAGATGAGCGTGATGCTGTTTTTATTGTGCTCGGCGTGTTTGCCGAGCCTGATTATTAACAGATTTTCCGCGGGGCGCAGCTCTGGCCTTGATTAAACTCAATTAATTAAACTTCACCTTGTTTAATCGGCCGCAGGTGTAGCGTGGACAGGGTCTTAGCCGCTCTGCTTCGACAAAAACCTTTGGTTTGCCGCCGCAGGCTCTGCGGCGGATTTTTTAGGCTTAGTTAAATAATTTTATATAAACATTTATAAACAGTGTTCTTTCTTGATTGACGGGCATTAGTGCCGTCGGCGTCAGTCACTCTTTGACGTCCATGAACTCTTCAGCCCAAGCCATGTAGCTCTTAGGCAACGTGTAGGTATGGGTCAACTCCGTAGCGCTGAGGTTCGAGGTGTTGTGGGTCAGCTGGCGTTGTGCGCGCAGGCTGTCGTAGGTGGCCTTGATCGACGCAAAGTAGGCGCCATGGCCGGCCACCACGATACGTACGCCGAGTTTGGCCAGGCGTTCGCTGTCATTGAGCTTGGGGTTGGCGTAGGTCACCAGCATCAATGGCACCGTGAGGTTTGCCGCGATTTGCTCAAGGTGGTCGAAGTCTTTGACGCCGACCATGCAGATACCATCGGCACCGGCTTTTTCATACGCCTTGGTGCGGGCGATGACATCTTCAGTAGGCAGCACGCCGGCATTGGTACGTGCAATGATCGACAGCTCGGGGTCAACACGGGCCTCAAGTGCTGCCTTCACTTTGCCGATGCCTTCCTCGACGGAAATCAGGTCGGTGGATTTGCGCCCGAACTGCGCTGGCAATAACGTGTCTTCAATCGTCAGCGCCGCCACACCGGCACGTTCAAGCTCTTCTACGGTGCGCATGACGTTCAGGGCGTTGCCGTAACCGTGGTCGGCGTCGGCGATGAAGGGCAACTGGGCCACGCGCCCGATGCGGGTGGCCTGTTCAACGAACTCACTCAGGGTGATCAGCGCAAAATCGGGGGCCGCAAGTACCTGCAACGAAGCGACCGAGCCACCCAGGATACCGACCTCAAACCCTAGGTCGGCCGCGATACGCGCGGACATGGGGTCGAAAACCGAGGCGGTTTCAACGCACATTTTCTTGGCAAGCAATTCACGGAAGTTGCGGCGCAACGCTGAGTGAGAGATTTTCGGCATGTTCTTTCCTGGCTCTGTCGTCGTCGTGACGATCAATGTCTATTCATGGTTGCGCGAGATTACCATGCAGACGAGCCGGGGATTATGACGTTTGAACATGAGGCAGGCGCCGAACGCATGGATCATCGATTCACGGTTGGGCGCTGGACAAGTCGTTACTGATTGATTGTGCCGTATGATTTGGCCAGATCTCCCGCCCAGCCGTCGAGCACGCTCTTAACGTTATCGGCCGTCATGACTTGCTTGTCATTGTCCAGCGGCACACCTGTGCCCTTGCGTACCACGGCGGCAACTACGTCGCCAGTCGAACCGTCCTCAAAGGAGACTTCCGTGGCGATCTGGCTGTCCTGGTCGCGCCACCCGGCGGCCGTACTGACGCCTGCCGCAACCAATGTGACCGGCAGCCACTCATAAAACTGCAACCCCTGAGTACTGGCGGCAATCCGGGTGATGGCTGGCCGCACGATCAGTGTGTCAGGCCCTGGTATGGAGACCAAGTGCACCACCCGACCCAGTTCGGCCTTGAGCGCCGAGTCGTAGTACCCGGTCACGAGGGAGAGGGTGCTTTGTGGAATACGCCCGGTGGGTTCGACAGTGGGGTAAAACTGGCTGGGCGCCAGGTAGACCTGTTTGTACCGGCCTCGTTTCAAGGCTGGGCTGACCCAGCTCAGTACCGTTTGCCCCTCGGGTGTCTGATGTTCTTTCAATACGCTGTAATCGTGCAGAAACCCGGTGTACATCTCGGGTTCGACCTTTGTGCTGCTGCACGCCGCCAGGCTCAGGGTGGCCGCGAGCATCAGCGGCAGCGAGTACTTGATTCTCATCAATGGGATTCCTTAGCGGTTCTTTCCGGTGTGTTTTCCGAGCACACAATCTGCAACTGGCCGTGGGTCATGATCCAGTGGATGAGTTCAGTGGTCGGGATCGAATGGGCATACTCCACCCAGCGGGACGTGTCCGGGCTGTAATGTTCGAAGTAGCGTCGTAGCACGATGCGGCTTTGATCATGGGCCAGCCCCAGGCACAACTCCTGGAACAGGATCGGACTATCCTGCTCAGGGACCGACGTGCGTTGGCTCAGGACCAGTGGCTGTTCGCTGTGTTGCGGTGGTGCGGTATACCGACTGCTCAAGACCTTCATGAAAGCCCCCTTGGATGGAAGGCATGCAGGATGCCTGCGGGCCGTTGCCCGAAGATGTCCGGCTTATGTCTGGGGCGAAGGAATGTTGCTCGATTGAAATAAATGACCTGAGCGCCGGAATGGTTTTAGATGTGCTCCTTTTTTGACCTGAAGGGTCCTGCCACCGTGAGCCGACTACTGATCGTCGATGACGATATGGAAATCCTGTCATTGCTGAAGAAGTTCTTCGTCCAGCACGCCTATGAGGTGGACGTGGCGCCGGATGGCGAGGCCATGTGGGCGGCGATCGCACGTAATCGTCCAGACACGCTGATCCTCGACCTCATGTTGCCCGGTGAGGGCGGTCTCAGCCTGTGCCAGAAAGTACGTGCGCAGATGGGCATTCCCATCATCATGCTGACGGCCATGGGCGAATTGAGTGACCGTATTGTTGGCCTTGAACTGGGGGCTGACGACTACCTGACCAAGCCTTTTGCACCTCGGGAACTGCTGGCACGCTTGCGTGCCGTGCAGCGGCGGACGGGGGAGCCGATCACTGCCAGTGATCGCACACGGCCAGTGCTTGCGTTCGCCGGTTGGCACCTGGATATCACCTGCCGGGAGCTACGTTCGCCCGAAAACGTGATGATTCCGCTATCCGGTGGCGAGTTCGACTTGTTGGTGGTGTTTCTCGAGCATCCGCAGCGCATCCTCACCCGCGAGCAACTGATCGACTTGACCCATGGCCACGGCCACGACGCCTTCGACCGTAGCATCGACGTGCAGGTGAGCCGGCTGCGCCGCAAGATCGAACCCGACAGCAAGCGCCCCGACCTGATTCGTACTGTGCGCAATGGAGGCTATATGTTCAGCACCCAGGTCACCCGCTCGTGATCCTGCGCCTGTTGCGCCGCGACACCCTGAGTCGCCGGATAGCCCTGACCATCGTCGCTGCAATGCTCGCCTCACTGGCCCTGAATGCCCTGTTCGTGCAAGTGGCGGGGATCTGGGCGCGCCCACCTATCGAGCGCACCGGCCTGTTGGAACAGATCGCCATCACCTCGAAAGTGGTCCAGGCGGCGCCGGTCTCATTGCGCCCGCAACTGGCTGAAGCGGCCGGCAGTTCGATGTTGCACGTGGCGTGGAGTACGCACCTGGCGGATTTCGGTCTGCCAGCCTCAGGCATGCGCTTCAAATCGGGCAGGGTGCCGGCCTTGCAGCAACAGCTGGGTGATGAGCACGAGGTCCAGGTGCTCAACCCCGATGACTGGCCAAGCGGAAGTCCCCAGGGCCGTTATGTTGCGTTAGTGCAATTGCTGGATGGCAGCTGGCTGTCGTTCACGCCCTCCGAACGCAGTTGGGGCTTGGATATCAATATGCGGATCGCGGTGATTATCGGGCTGGGGCTGATCGCCACCTTGCTGGTCGCCTGGGTTGCCACACGACAGTTGGCCAATCCATTGCAGCGTTTCGCCCATGCCGCCAGGCGCTTCGGTGGGGACCTGCGTGCACCGCCCATCGACGTTGAAGGCCCCCAGGAAATCCGCCAGGCGATCATCGCCTTCAACACCATGCAGGCGCAGATCCAGCATTTCATCGGTGAACGCACCCACATGCTCGCAGCCATTTCCCATGATTTGCGCGCGCCTCTGACGCGGATGCGGCTGCGCAGTGAGTTCATGGAAGATCTGGACCATCAGCGCAAGCTGATTCGCGATGTTGAAGAGATGCAATCGATGATCAACGCGGCGCTGGCATTCTTTCGCGAAGACACCCTCCCGGAGCAAACCACGGCCTTCGACCTGTCGGAGTTGCTGCAAACCATCATCGACGATTACCGCGACCAGCACATTGCCGTCGACTTCACCGGCCCGGCGCATCTGGTGTACCACGGCCGGCCGCTGGGTATAAAACGGGTGATCGTCAACCTGTTGGAGAACGCCACAAAGTATGCCCAGCACCCAGCCATTACGCTGAGTGCTGACTCTCATGTGATCTGCATCGAGGTCAGCGATGAGGGGCCGGGAATTCCAGAAGCAGACTTGCAACGCGTCTTCGATCCTTTCTATCGCCTTGAGGCATCGCGCAACCGTCACACCGGCGGGGTTGGGCTCGGGCTTTCAGCCGCGCGGGCGATTGTTCGCGAGCAGGGGGGGGAGCTGACCCTGAGCAATCGCCATGGCTCAGGGCTATTGGCGCGGGTTGAGCTACCCCGCACCCGTTAGGGCAGACTCACCTGATTGCTGGGCCTCGTGGTGATGCGTGGCCCCGATGAACATGTACATCGCCGGCACCATGAACAACGTCAGCAGCGTGCCGATCGACAAACCGGCGAAGATCACCAGCCCCATGTCATGGCGCCCCGCAGCCCCGGCGCCGGAGGCCCACACCAGCGGCACCACGCCCAACACCATTGCCGCCGTGGTCATCAGGATAGGGCGCAAGCGCACCGCGGCGGCTTCTTCGATCGCCTCGCGCTTGCTGTGACCGGCGCGCTGCAATTCGTTAGCAAACTGCACGATCAGAATCCCGTGCTTGGTGATCAACCCCAGCAGCGTCACCAGGCCCACCTGGGTGTATACGTTGATCGACGCGTAGCCCATGGTGATGAACGCCAAAGCGCCGAAGAGGGCGGGCGGCACCGAGAACAGGATCACCACAGGGTCACGGAAGCTCTCGAACTGAAAGGCCAGGGCCAGGTAGACGATCAGGATCGAGAACATCAGCAGGCCGACGAAACCACCCGATTCCTGCATGAACTGCCGCGATTCCCCGGCAAAGTCCGAGGTGTAACCCGAAGGTGCCACGTTATTCAGGATGGTGTTCAGCTTGGCGAGCAGTTCGCCCTGGGCCACGCCGCTGACGCCTCCCAGCGTCGCGGAGTTGAGTTGCTGGAAGTGGTTGATCGATTCCGGCTGGGTCGAGGTCTCGATATGCGCCACTGTTCGCGCGGGGATCATGCTGCCTGCGGGCGTGCGGATGTAGTAATCGAGAATCTGCTCGGGGTTGAGGCGGTTGACTTGCAGCACCTGGGGAATGACTTTGTACGAGCGCCCGGCGGTGGAGAAGTAGTTCACGTAGTTGCCACCCAAGGCGGCTGACAGTGCGGCGCCGACGTCGGCCTGGGTCATGCCCAAGGCGGCAATTTTTTCCCGGTCCACCACCAGTCGGGCCTGTGGTTTGTCCAGTTTCAAATCCATGTCGGCGAACCAGAACAGCTGCTGTTTCTGGGCCTCGGCCATGACCGCTTGAGCGACTTCATTGAGGTTCTCCACCGAGTCGGTGGTGGTGATCACAAACTGCACCGGCAAACCCTGGGCGCCCGGCAGGGAGGGTAGCGGGAAGGCAGCGATGGTGGCGCCCGGCACCTGATTCCATTTTTGCTGGAGGTCCAGAATCAGTTGGGCCTGGGAGCGCGTGCGATCACCCCAGGATTTGAGCAGTACGCCGCCCAGGCCCTGGTTGAGGGCGGGCAGGCCGGTCAGTTGGAACATCTGCGCGTATTCCGGTTCTTTGTTGGCGATCTGGAAGGCTTGGTCGGCAATACGCTCCATCTGTTGCGGCGATGCCGTCGGCGGGCCTTTGATCTGCATGAATACCAACCCCTGGTCTTCGGTGGGCGACAGCTCGCTCTTGGCGGTCATGCCACTGGCCGCGACCAACAGGAACAGGATGAAACCAAAGGTCACCAGCACCGGCCAGACGTTCAGCCCGCCGGACAGCACGCGGTGGTAACGCTTGCGCAGCCAGTCAAAGTACTGGTCGAGCCGCTTGGCGAATCGACCTTCTTCCTGGCCGGGCTTGAACAGCTTGGAGGTCATCATCGGCGACAGCGTCAATGCCACCACCGCCGACACGGTCACTGCGCCCGCCAACGAGAAGCAGAACTCCTTGAACAACGCGCCCGTGAGGCCACTGCGCAACCCGATGGGCACATAGGCGGCCACCAGCACCACGGTCATCGCGATGATCGGCCCACCCAGCTCTCGCGCCGCCACCAATGCGGCGTCCAGTACGCCTTTGCCTTCCTCCTTGATGTGGCGGTCGACGTTCTCCACCACGATGATCGCGTCATCCACCACCAACCCAATTGCCAGCACCAGGGCGAGCAGGGTCAACAGGTTGATGGAATAACCCAGCAGGTACATGACGAAGAACGTCCCCACCAGCGACAACGGGATCGCCACCAGCGGCACAATCACCGCGCGGAACGAGCCAAGGAACAGGTAAATCACCACCGACACAATGATCATGGCCTCGACGAGCGTCTTCACCACCTCGTAGATCGAGGTGTTGATGAACTCGGTCGAGTCATACACGATTTCACCGCGTACGCCCGTCGGCAGTTGCGACTGCAGTTCGGGGAAGGCTTCGCGCACGCTATTGGCGACAGTCAGGATGTTCGCGCTGGGTGCCGCCTTGATGCCGATAAACACCGAGCGCTTGCCGGAAAACGCCACGCTGCTGTCGTAGCTTTCGGCGCCGAGGGTGACGGTGGCCACATCCTCCAGGTACACCAGCGCATCGCCTTTCTGCTTGATGACCAGCCGTTTGAACTCATCCACCGTGTGCAAGTCGGTGCCAGCGGTCAGGTCGACCGTCACCGTTTGGCCGCGGGTCGAACCCACGGCAGACAGGTAGTTGTTGTTGGCCAGGGCCGTGGACACGTCCTGCGCCGTGACGTTATGGGCCGCCAGCTTGTCCGGGTCGAGCCAGGCCCGCAGGGCGAATTGGCGACCGCCGAGAATTTCTGCGGTCTGCACGCCCTGGATCGAATCGAGCTTGGGTTTGACCACTCGCACCAGGTAGTCGGTGATGTTGTTGGTGGGCAGCGTGTCACTGTAGAAACCCAGGTACATGGCATCCGTGGTTTGCCCGACGGCCACCGTCAACACCGGCTCCTGGGCTTGGGCCGGCAGTTGGTTCTTCACCGAGTTGACCTGGGTATTGATCTCGGTGAGCGCCTTGCTCGCGTCATAGTTCAGCCGCAGCGTGGCGGTAATGGTCGAGACCCCGGTAATGCTCGATGAGGACAGATAGTCGATGCCCTGAGCTTGGGCAATCGCCGCTTCCAGGGGCTGGGTGATAAAGCCTGCGACCGTGGACGCATCCGCACCGTAGTAAGCCGTGGTGATGGTGACCACGGTGTTCTCCGTGCGTGGCCATTGATTCACCGGCAATTCGAAAATCGAGCGCAGCCCCAGGATCAGGATGAACAGCGAAATGACCACGGCCCAGACCGGTCGGTGGATAAAGGTATCGGTAAGCTTCATGGGACACCTTTAATGTTCTTGGGGAGTCGGGGCGGGGTCGTTCAGCGGCGCGGCGCTGTTATCGACCTTCACTGGCGAGCCATTCTTGAGCTTCATCTGGCCGCTGGTGATCAACAAGTCGCCTTCCTTGACACCGGACAGGATCGCCACCTGGTCGCCACGGGTCGGCCCGGTCTTGATAAAGGTTTGTTGTGCGGTGAGCAGCTCTTCACCCTTGTCGTTCTTGCTCGAAGTGGCGATGAAGACCGTGGTGCCGTAAGGGTTGTAGGTCACCGAAGTCTGCGGCACGGTGAGGTAGCGCTGGGTGGCGCCCGAGTTGACCACCGCGCGGGCAAACATGCCGGGCACCAGGCTTTGCTTGGGGTTTTCTACGGTTGCTTCGACGGTGACGTTGCGCGTGGTGGCGTCGAATTGAGTGTCGATGGTGCTGATCCGGCCCTTGAACGCCTGGTTGGACAGGCCGTCGGCGGTTACCACGACTCCTTGGCCGATGGCGATGGCTTCCAGCTGGGTCTGTGGCACGGTGAAGTCGATGTAGATGGGATCGAAGGTCTGCAGCGTAGCGATTTTGTCGCCCGGGTTGAGGAATTGGCCGGGGTTGACGCTGGTGATCCCGATGCGTCCGGCAAACGGCGCACGAATGGTCTTTTTCGCTACCAGCGCGCGCTGCTGTTCTGCGGCGGCCAGCTTAGCCTTCAGGTCGGCAGTGTCGGTGTCCACTTGGGCTTGGGACACCGCGTTGACCGCCAGTTGGGCCTTGTCACGCTTGAGCACGATGCCCGCCAGGTCGGCGGTGGCTTCAAGGGAGTGCAGTTGGGCGATGTCGGAGTCGGCATTCAGCTGCACCAGCAATGCCTGGGCCGCCACCTCTTGCCCGGGGGTGAAACCGAGGGTACGCACGATGCCGCCGACTTCAGTGGTCACATCCACGCCACGTACGGCCTTCATCGAGCCCACGGCGGACACGCTGGGTTGCCACTCGGCATACGGCACAGGCATGGCGGTGACCACGGCGGCGGGCAAGGGCATCTTCGATTGGGCGATCAGCGCGGAAATCTGCACGAACTTCACCCCGGCGATGATCGCGACAATCACCAACACCACCACGATCATGATCAGCATCGGCCGCCACAGTCGACGCTTGCGCGGTGCGCTGGGCTCGGAGGGCAGGGGAGAGGCAGTCTGGACGTCGGCCATGGAGGGTCTCACTGTTTCAATGATTCGGTTCAGTCCAACCGCGCCGCATTGGCGGGCGTGGCTTTCTGGTTGTCAGCCGGCATGATTTCCTGCCACGACGGCAGGCCGAAGCGATCCGGATGGCCCTTGGAGGCGGGGGCCACATCGGTACGGTTCCACCAGCCACCACCCAGTGCCTGGAAGAGGGCGGTGGTATCGCTGTAGCGGGCGGCCTGTGCCTTGACCCGTGCCAGCACGGTGTTCTGGTAGGTTTGCTGGGCCGTGAGCAGGTTGATGTAAGCCACCGCGCCCAGGCGGAATTGGGCTTGCACCAGGTCCAGGTTGGCTTGCGCTGAGCGCTCAGCGGCAACCTGCTGGTTCAGCGTCTCG
Source organism: Pseudomonas sp. (assembly GCF_050739995.1). Taxonomy (GTDB): domain Bacteria; phylum Pseudomonadota; class Gammaproteobacteria; order Pseudomonadales; family Pseudomonadaceae; genus Aquipseudomonas. Next base: position 15,359 of record NZ_JBOICG010000370.1, read on the forward strand.
GCGTCGGCTTCCAGTGCGCGCAGGGCATTGGCGACGTCCTGGAACGCGGTCAACACGGTGCCGCGATAACGCGCCGCGGATTCGTCATAGGCCGCCACGGCTGCGCGCTTGCGGTGCTCAAGGGCGCCGGCATCGAAAATCGGCTGGGCGATCGAGCCGGCCAAGCTCCAGACACCGGAGCCGGCCGAAAACAGTTTGGTCCCGCTCGCCACCGTCGAGCCCACGGAACCGGTAATGCTGAACTGCGGTAACTGATTGGCGACCGCTACACCAATGTTGGCGCTGGCCTGATGCAACTGAGCTTGGGCAGAACGCACATCCGGCCGCTGACCGACGATGGCCGAGGGCAGGCTGACGGGCAATTCTTGTGGCAAATGCAGGGAGGCCAGTTGAAAACGTTCGTCCCGATCCTGGTTGGGAAAACGGCCGAGGTAGGCCATCAGTTGATTGCGAGTCTGCGCCAGTTGCTTTTGCAGCGGCGGCAGGGTGGCGCGGGTCTGTGCCAACGCGGTCTGCTGGGTGAGTACGTCGGCATTGCCGATAGCGCCCAGTTGCCGTTGAGCCTGCAGCACGTCGAGCTGATCGCTTTGCAGTCGGATGATGGTCTCGGTGGCGGCCACTTGATCGCGCAAAGACGCCAGGCTGACGGCGGTGTTGACCACATTGGAGGTCAGCGTGAGGTAGGTCGCCTCCAACTGGAAGCGCTCGTACTCGGCCTGGGCGGTGGTGGATTCGATTTGCCGGCGAGTGCCACCGAACACGTCTGGGGCATAGGAGACACTCAGCGACGCCGAGCTGACCGTGAGAATCGGTGACGAGGGTGCGCCCGTCGTGACGCCAGACACTTTCTCACGGTTTTTTTGCACATTGGCGCTGACCGAGGGAAACAACGACGCCTGGTCGGCGTAAACCAGCTCGTTGGCCTGGCGCAAAGCCGCCTGTGCAGCGCTCACGTCCGGATTGGCGTGCAGGGCTTCTTCGACCAGTGCATTCAATGTTGGCGAGCGAAACAGCGTCCACCATTGCCCCGGAATATCCATCCCCGCAATCAGGCGTTGCGCCGCACCACCGGTGTCGATGTCGGCCTGAGCGGTGGTGGTGAGCTTTTCTTTTGAGTAGTCGGCATTCGCGGGCACGTCAGGGCGGGCGAAATCCGGTCCGACCGTGCAGCCGGCGAGGGCCAGGCACAGGAGGCTGAACGGAGCCAGAAAGTGTGATACACGCGGCCGCGGCTGCTCTTTCATATTGACTCTATTAATCAGTGGGTTAACTGTTTTTTTTGTTGAGCAATAAGTGCAGGTACATCTGGCGAACCCACTGGAACGGCCTTGAGGATCGCTGGATTCAGATCAGTGTAGGTGGTGCGGGGCGCTCCGCAATGTCAGCGCATTTATGCTGGACGTTCCATCGAGCCTATAAATGCAATTAACGCATTATTATAGAATTAGGTTATGCATTATTAGTATTTTACTCATAATGCCCCGTCGCTCATCTTGTCCACCCCTACGAACAGGCATCTGGAGAAGAATGTGCGTTATCTGACAAAACTGACGGCCGGGATGGCCGCCGCCTTGCTGTGTCTGACTGCGCATGCACAAACGTTGGTGGTAGGCGACCAGAGCTATAACGCCCAGGCGGTGATGGAGGCGGCGGGTGTGCTGGATGACCTGCCTTACACGCTGGAGTGGAAGCAGTTCACGGCGGGTTCGCCGGTTGCCGAAGCGCTCAATGCCAACAGCCTGGACATCGGTCTTCTCGGCGATGCACCGGTGTTATTTCTGGGCGCGTTAGGCGCGCCGATCAAGGTGATCGCCATCAGCCGGCAAAATCTAGACGGCGTGGCCATTCTGGTCAGGAAGGATTCGTCGATCCACAGCCTGGCGGACCTGGCGGGCAAGCGGGCAGCCATTTGGAAAGGCTCCTGGAGCCAGCAACTGCTGCTGACCGCGCTGGATAAAGCCGGGGTTTCGCGAGATTCACTGGAGTTGCGCTATCTCAGCGCGCTGGATGCATCCCATGCATTGGAAGGTGGCTCGGTAGACGTCATCGCCACATGGGAACCCTATGTCACGCAACAAGAGCGCCAAGGGGCACGGGTACTTGCCACGGCAGAAGGCTTGATCCCGGCCCAGAGTTTCATTGCTGCGAATGCCAAGGCCGTCGATGCCAAGCGTGTGCCCATCAATGATTTTCTCCAACGCCTGAAGAAAGCCCGTGACTGGACCCGCCAGAGCCCAGCCAACGCCGACGCTTATGCGGATGCCTGGGCCAAACGCACCCGCGCCGACGCCGATATCGCCCGCGCCTGGTTCGCCCGGGCGCGCACCACCGTGGAGCCCGTCACCGCGCAATCGCCAGTGGAGGCGCAAAAGACCGTGGACTTCTTCGCCAGCCAAGGCCTGGTCAAGTCTTACTCGGCCGCGACCTTGTTCGACGACTCATTCGCCGCGTCCTTGCAACCCGTCGTCGCCAAGACCCAGCCATAAGGAATCCGTCAGAGATGACCAAAAGACAGCTCAAACTGGGCGCCCTGACCATGGGCTGCGGTGGGCCGGGACGCCACAACCTGTGGCTTGATCCACAGTTGCCAGCGGATGCCAGCGTCAACGTCGACTGGTACATCGACATCGCTCGCCAGGCCGAGGCGGCCCTGTTCGACTTGATGTTTATCGTCGACAGCCAGTTCATCACTCCCGGGTCGCCCTCCCATTACCTCAACCGCCTGGAACCGCTGACGCTGCTGTCGGCACTGGCCGTGAGCACGCGCCATATAGGCCTGGTCGGTACCCTGACCACTTCATACAACTCGCCCTATAACGTCGCCAGGCGACTGGCGTCACTGGACCTGATCAGCAAAGGCCGCGCCGGCTGGAACGTGGTCACCAGCGGAGATGCCGGTACCGCTGGCAACTACAGTCGTGACGAACATTATGACTACGACACCCGCTACAGCCGCGCGGCTGAGCACGTGCAAGTGGTACAGGGGCTGTGGAACTCCTACGAGGACGATGCATTTGTGCGCAATCGCGCCACTGGCCAGTTCTTCGACCCGAACAAGCTGCACAGCCTGAATCACAAGGGCGAGCATTTCTCGGTGGTCGGTCCGTTGAACATCCAACGCTCCCCGCAAGGCCAGCCGGTGATCTTCCAGGCCGGCGACTCAGAACAAGGCCGCGACCTGGGTGCCGCTACGGCAGATGTCATTTTTACCCATGCTGCCAGCATCGAGCAGGGCCAAGCGTTTTACCAGGATATAAAGGGCAGGGCGGTGCAACACGGCCGCGATCCTGAGCAGTTACTGGTGATGCCAGGCGCGGAAATCTATGTAGGCGATACCGATGAACATGCCCGTGAAATTGAGCAGCAC
>NZ_JBOICG010000371.1:0-2477 GCF_050739995.1 Pseudomonas sp.
GCGCCTGTCCCTGGACCAGCCTGACGACAGCATCGCATTGATGGCCAAGACCCTCGGCCTGCCACCGACCGTGGTCCGCAGCTATTTCGAACATCGCTCGCCCGCGCCGATTCGCCCGCTGGAAGCCGTCGATATCGCCAATCAGCAACGCACCGCCGACCTGTTCTTCGCCAACGGCCTGATCCCGAAAAAGGTCGATGTGCAGCAAATCGTGTTCAAGGCGCCTTGATCATGCAACCGATCTACATCGACTTTCTCAACGGCCTGGACATCGAAGAACTAGGCCTGACCAACGACGAAATCCTCACCGCCATCGAAGCCAGCCTGGCGATCCAGGGCCGGGGCGAGGCGGTGATCGAGCCACGCACCCACCTGATTCCCGGCGGCGAAATCAACGGCCACTTCAACGTGCTGCGTGGTGTGCTCGGTGGTGATATCGGTTATGCCGGGGTCAAGGTGGTGGGCGATTTTGTCGACAACTACCGCAAGAGCCTGCCCTCGGAATTAGCGATCCTCAACCTGTTGGACCCGGCCACGGGCATTCCCAAAGCCATCCTCGACGCCTCGGCGATCACCGATATGCGCACCGGGGCCGTCACCGCCATCGGTGCCAAATACCTGGCCCGGCCCGACAGTAAAGTGCTGGCGCATATCGGTGCGCGCGGCACGGCGTACTGGAATGTGCGGCTGCTGGACCATCTGTTCGACTTCGAAGAAATCCGCGTGCATTCGCGGCGCAGAGAAAGCCGCGAAGCCTTTGCCGAACGCCTGCGTCGCGACCTGGGCAAGCCGGTGATCGTCACCGAGGATTGGGAATCCACCGTACGCGGCGCGGACATCGTGGTCGAGGCCTCGCGGCTGGACCAGCCCACGCCGTTGTTACGCACCGAATGGATCAAGCACGGCGCTTTCGTGGTGCCCTACGGCACCATGAGCGCGGTGGAGCTGTCGCTCACCGACATCATGAGCAAGTTAGTGGTGGACGATTGGGGCCAATGCAAGGGTGGGATGTTTGGCGCACTGCGCGCCCACGTCGACGCCGGGAAACTCAGCGCTGAAACCCTGCACGCCGAACTTGGACAGATTGTCGCCGGCTTGAAAAACGGTCGTGAAACCCCTGAAGAAACCATTTTGTTCTGGCACCGTGGCTTGAGCCTCAGCGACATTGCCCTGGGCCACGCACTGCTGGAAAAAGCCTGGCGCCTGGGGATTGGTCAGCGGTTGCGTTGGGCATGATTGCTATTGATCCCCAAGGACTGGCACTGGTGGACTTGCTGGCGATTGCGCGGCAGGACACACCGGCAGACTTCACCGCACAGGCACGCCAACGCATCGACGCAGGTCACCGGCTGCTGATGAAACTGACGGCTGAAGGCACGCCCGTCTATGGCGTGACCACCGGCTTGGGCGCGGCGGTGGATACACCGGTTGCTCCCGTACAGGCGAACATTCCTTTGGGCCGTGCCGTGGGCGTCGGGCGCCTGGCCAATCGGCAGGAGATTCGTGCCATCACGGCCGCTCGCTTGGCTGGGTTGGCCCAGGGGCGCTCGGGTATTTCACCGGCAGCCGCACAGGCACTGCTGGATTTGCTGAACACCGGTGTCGAGCCCGAGGTGCCGTTGCTGGGCTCATTGGGTGAGAGTGACCTGGCGCCCTTGGCGCACTTGAGCCTGGCATTGTCCGTACCGCTGACCGGCAAGGATGGCCTGGCGCTGGTCTCGGCGAATGCCGCCAGCGTCGGGCTGGGTGCCCTGTTGGTGGCTGAGGCGCGGCAGGTGTTGGAGGCTTTGCTGGCAGCGTTGGCGTTGTCGTGCGAAGGCTATCGGGCCAATCTCAGTCCGTTCCAGCCCTGGGCTTCGCGCCTGCGACCGGCACCGGGGCAAACCGAGCAGTCGGCAGCGTTGTTGCGCTTGCTTGCGGGCGGTGAACTGGCAGGCAACCCGCGCCGTTTGCAGGACCCGTTGAGCTTTCGCTGTGCCACGGTCGTACAGGGCGCGGCGCAACAGGCGTTGCAGCAATTGCATGAGTTGGTCGAGCTGGAACTGCGCAGCGGTGCGGACAACCCGGCGTTGATCAGCGAAGAGGCGATGGCGTTGGGCACGGCGAACTTTGACAGCACCCATCTGGCGCTGGCTGCCGAAGGGTTGGGGTTGGTTTTGAGCCGGCTGGCGGCGTGCAGTGCCGAACGCATCGCCAAGCTGTTATCGCCCGCGTCCAGCGATTTGCCACGGTTTCTGATCACCCAGCCGGGGCATGTCGGGATGGCGGCCTTGCAACGCACCAGCTCGGCCCTGGTCGCCGAGATCGGGCATTTGGCCAACCCATTGCCTGCGGTGAGTGTGCCGGTGGCCGATCGCGTGGAAGACTACGCCGGGCAAGCGCTGGCGGTGGTCGACAAGACTCGCCGTTTGACCGAGCGGATGTTGTGGGTGGCCAGCATCGAGTTGATCGTCGCCGCGCAGGCCGTGGACCTGCGC
>NZ_JBOICG010000372.1:0-1565 GCF_050739995.1 Pseudomonas sp.
CCGCTGGCCCTCGCCCTCGGCCAGCCATTGGCGCTGCCAGCTGCCATAGTCGGCGTATTGCAACGCCAGCGGTGGTAACGCCAGGCTCTGGCCCTGAGTCGCGGCGGCGTAGAGGCGCGAGAATTCATCGATCAGGATGTTCAGCGACCAGCCGTCAGCGATGATGTGGTGCAGGGTCACCAGCAGTTGGTGCTCTTCATCATCCAGGCGTACCAGGGTCACCCATAGCAGCGGGCCTTTTTCCAGGTCGAACTGGGTATGCGCTTCGTCTTCGCGGATCTGTTGGGCGCGGGCTTCACGCTCGGCCAGTGGCAGGTCGCTGAGGTCGATGATTTGCAGGTCGAAATCGGCGGTTTGATCGACACACTGGAACGCCTGGCCGTCGCGCTCGTAAAAGCGTGTACGCAGGGCTTCGTGGCGCTGGATCAGTTGCTGGAAGCTGGTACGAATGGCGTCTTCGTCCAGCTCACCCCGCAAACGCAAGGCACCGGGGATGGTGTAGGCGCTGCTGTGCGGGTCCAGTTGCCAAGTGATCCACAGGCGATTCTGTGCCAGGGATTGGGGCAACTCGTCCTGGCGCGACAGCACATGAATCACGCCCTGGGCAACACCGCCGTCCTGTTGCAAGTGCACGACTTGGGCGGTAAACGCAGCCAGCGTCGGCGCTTCGAAGAGCATGCGCAGGTTCAACTCCAGGCCCAGGGCTTCACGCAAGCGCGCGACCACCTGTGTGGCGGTGATGGAGTTGCCGCCGAGCAGGAAGAAGTGGTCATCGGCAGCGACCGAGGCCACCTGCAATTGTTCGCACCATATCCCCGCGATCTGGCTTTGCAGCTCCGATTCCAGCGCCGCACCACCGGTCGTCACTGGCAGGTCAGGGAACTGCGCATAGCGGTCGAGGCTGCCATCGGCATGGCGCAGGGCACACGCCGCACGCTGCACCTTGCCGCTGGACGTCTTCGGCAAGCCACCGGGATTGAGCAATACCACCACACTCGGGGCTTCTTGACAGGCCTCGGCCACGGCTTGGCGGATGGCTTTGATCAGCGCCTCGGGCGGCAGGATTTTCTGCACACTGCGGCTGATTTCGGCGGCAATACCGATGCCTTCCACGCCCTGGTCTTGCACCGCAAACGCGGCGACCCGGCCCTTGCGCACCACTTCCACTTCGCGCTCGATGGTCTGTTCGATGTCCTGGGGATACAGGTTGTGGCCGCGTACGATCAACAGGTCCTTAAGACGACCGGTGATGTACACCTCGCCGTCACGGATAAAGCCCAAGTCACCGGTGCGCAGCCAGGTACGGCCGGCATGCTGCACAAAGGTCTTGGCGGTGGCTTCGGGGTTGCGCCAGTAACCGTGGGCAATGCTCGGACCGGCGGCCCAGAGTTCGCCGACGTTGTTGTCGGGCAGTTCAGCAAGGGTGTTCGGGTCGACGATCAGCACCGCGTGTTCCGGCTGGCCGGTGCCGCAACTCATGATCGCGCTGCCCTGCCCCGGCTCGGCGCGATTGGCGGCCAGGGCCTGGTCGTCCATGCGCATGGCCGGGATGCCGTGGCCACGAG
>NZ_JBOICG010000373.1:0-6418 GCF_050739995.1 Pseudomonas sp.
TGGCGCAACAGTGCCTTGAGGTAATCACGGACGGCCACCGGGCTTTCCAATACAGAGTCCGTGCGCAGCCGTTCGGCCAGGTGACGCCGGGACATTTCCAATACCGCCTGCAACTGGGCAAACTTCGCCGGCCCCAGCCCCAATTGCTGGCTGAACAGCGCCTGGCTGGCCTCCAGCAGTGGGCGAAGCCCGCCAAATTGCGCCAACAGGTGGCGGGCCAGATCGACCGCGCTTCTACCGGAAACCCCAGTGCGCAGGAAAATCGCCAACAGCTCGGCATCGGACAGACTCGCCGCCCCCCACGCCAGAAGTTTCTCCCGTGGACGCTCCGCCACAGGCCAATCACGAATACTCATCCCACCTCCCTCTCCATACGCGCCATGGCATGTGCGCCGCTGTTGCCTGGCGGGCGCTGTGTTATCGTAGGCCCTCTTTTTTGCGTGCGATTTCACCTGGGGAGGGGTCATCGCAGGCGTCACTGAACTGGCATCACTGAACTGGAAAGGCAAACCAATGCAGCGTCTGTATCGGAAACGCATCGTTCTCGGCGTCGGCGGCGGCATTGCCGCCTACAAGAGCGCAGAGCTGGTTCGCAGGCTCCTGGACCAGGGCGCCGAAGTGCGCGTGGTCATGACCCGTGGCGGCAGTGAGTTCATCACCCCACTGACCATGCAGGCCCTGTCCGGCCACCCGGTTCACCTGGACCTGCTGGACCCGGCGGCAGAAGCCGCCATGGGCCATATCGAGCTGGCCAAATGGGCCGACCTGGTCCTGATCGCCCCGGCTACTGCCGACCTGATCGCACGCCTGGCCCAAGGCATCGCCGATGACCTGCTGACCACGCTGGTACTGGCCACCGACGCCACCGTCGCCATTGCTCCGGCCATGAACCAGGCCATGTGGCGCGACCCGGCCACCCAGGCCAATACCCAGCTCCTGCAAAGCCGTGGCCTCAAAGTGTTCGGCCCGGCCTCCGGCAGCCAGGCCTGCGGCGACGTCGGCATGGGCCGCATGCTCGAAGCCACCGACCTGGCGCTATGCGCCGCCGAGTGCTTCCAGCACCTGGCCCTGACCGGCAAGCATGTGCTGATCACTGCCGGCCCGACCCAGGAAAACATCGACCCGGTGCGCTACATCACCAACCATAGCTCAGGAAAAATGGGCTTTGCCCTGGCTGAAGCGGCGGTCGAGGCAGGCGCACGCGTCACCCTGATCACCGGTCCAGTACATTTGCCGACCCCGGATCGGGTCACGCGAATCGACGTAGTCAGCGCCCGCGACATGCTGGCGGCCTGTGAGGCGGCCATTCCGTGCGACCTGTTCATCGCCTCGGCAGCGGTTGCGGACTACCGTCCGGAAGTGGTCGCCCCGCAAAAACTCAAGAAAGACCCTACAAGCGGCGACGGTCTGCTCCTGCAAATGGTGCGCAACCCAGACATCCTGGCCACCATCGCCACCCGTCCAGACCGGCCGTTCAGTGTCGGCTTCGCCGCCGAGACCGAGCATTTGCTGGACTACGCTGCACGCAAATTGAAAGATAAAAACCTCGACCTGATCGTTGCCAATGATGTCGCCAACCCGAGCATCGGCTTCAACAGCGAGGAAAACGCCTGCAGCGTGATCGACCGCGACCTGCACGCCACCCTTTTCGCCCAGACCAGCAAGGGCAAGATTGCCCGCCAACTGATCTCTTTTATCGCCCAACGGCTGAACCAGGTTTAATTTCCATGCACGCTTTGCAAGCCAAGATCCTCGACCCACGCATCGGCAACGAATTCCCACTGCCGGCCTACGCCACACCGGGCTCCGCCGGCCTGGACCTGCGCGCCATGCTCAAGGAAGACACCGTTCTTGAACCGGGCCAGACCATCCTTATCCCTACCGGCCTGTCGATCTATGTGGGCGATCCTGGCCTGGCGGCACTGATCCTGCCGCGCTCCGGCCTGGGCCACAAACACGGCATCGTGCTGGGCAACCTGGTGGGCCTGATCGACTCCGACTACCAAGGCGAACTGATGGTGTCGTGCTGGAACCGTGGTCAAACCGCTTTCAACATCGCTGTCGGCGAACGCATTGCCCAGTTGGTACTGGTGCCGGTGGTACAAGCGCACTTCGAACTGGTGCAAGAATTCGACGAAACCCAACGCGGCGCAGGCGGTTTTGGGCATTCCGGCAGCCACTGACTAAGCTGAATCAGGCCGGACGCCCCCGCCCGGCCCGATACCACCGCACGGCTTTTCAGGATGAAGAATGCGCGGATCCAATCAGCGAGATTTCCCCTATGAAATCAATGCATTGCGCGATCGCCACAACGGAGCCAGCCCTCCGATGGCCTTTTTGCACCACGAACTCTCTGCCAAAAACGTCGTCATACCCTTCAGTTTGAGCCTGCCGGTCAGCCACTTTAAGGCCAGCCTTGCCCCCTTCAGATGGAGTTTCCCCCCGCGATGAGTACCGCAGCCCGAGTAGCCCCGACCTTCCCCGACAGCATTTTCCGCGCCTACGATATTCGTGGCGTCGTGCCCAAGACCCTGACCGCCGAAACCGCTTACTGGATCGGCCGCGCCATCGGCGCCCAAAGCCTGGCCCAGGGCGAGCCCAATGTCTCGGTCGGCCGTGACGGTCGCCTGTCCGGCCCGATGCTGGTGGAACAGCTGATTCAGGGCCTGGCCGACAGCGGTTGCCATGTGAGCGACGTGGGCCTGGTGCCGACGCCGGCGCTGTACTACGCCGCCAACGTACTGGCCGGCAAATCCGGGGTGATGCTCACCGGCAGCCATAACCCGTCGGACTACAACGGCTTCAAGATCGTCATCGCTGGCGACACCCTGGCCAACGAACAGATCCAGGCCTTGCATGACCGCCTGAAAAATAATGACCTGACCAGCGGCAAGGGCAGCATCACCAAGGTCGATATCCTTCAGCGCTACTCCGACGAAATCACCCGCGACGTCAAACTCGCACGTCGCCTGAAAATAGTGGTGGACTGCGGCAACGGCGCGGCCGGCGTGATCGCACCGCAGCTGCTCGAAGCCCTGAACTGTGAAGTCATCCCGCTGTTCTGCGAAGTGGACGGCCACTTCCCCAACCATCACCCGGACCCAGGCAAGCCTGAAAACCTGGTGGACCTGATCGCCAAGGTCAAGGAAGTGGGCGCCGATGTCGGCCTGGCCTTCGATGGCGATGGCGACCGCGTCGGTGTGGTGACGGAAACCGGTGAGATCGTGTTCCCGGATCGCCTGCTGATGCTGTTTGCCCGTGACGTGGTGGCACGCAATGCCAACGCCGAAATCATCTTCGACGTGAAATGCACCCGCCGCCTCACGCCACTGATCAAGGAATATGGCGGTCGCCCGCTAATGTGGAAGACCGGTCACTCGTTGATCAAAAAGAAAATGAAGGAAACCGGCGCCCTGCTGGCCGGCGAAATGAGCGGCCACGTGTTCTTCAAGGAACGCTGGTTCGGGTTTGACGATGGCATTTACAGCGCCGCTCGTCTGCTGGAGATCCTCAGCAAGGAAAAATCCACTGCCGAAGAGCTGTTTCAGACCTTCCCGAATGATATTTCTACGCCAGAGATCAATATCCATGTGACCGAGGAGAGCAAATTCAGCATCATTGACGCACTGCACGATGCGCAATGGGGCGAAGGCGCCAACCTGACCACCATTGATGGTGTGCGAGTCGATTACGCCCAAGGCTGGGGCCTGGTTCGCGCGTCCAACACCACACCGGTGCTGGTGCTGCGTTTCGAGGCGGATACCGAGGCGCAGTTGCAGCGCATCAAGGACGTGTTCCACGCCCAGTTGAAACGTGTTGCCCCTGATCTCCAATTACCGTTCTGATTTTTTACCGGAGCCCTGAATGACCCTCGAACGCGAAGCCGCTGCCAACACTGCCAAGGTCCTGTCCGAAGCGTTGCCTTACATTCGACGCTACGTCGGCAAGACGTTGGTGATCAAGTACGGCGGCAATGCCATGGAAAGCGACGAGCTCAAAACCGGCTTTGCCCGCGATATCGTGCTGATGAAAGCCGTGGGCATCAACCCGGTGGTGGTGCACGGCGGCGGCCCGCAAATCGGCGACCTGCTCAAGCGTTTGTCGATCGAGAGTCACTTCATCGATGGCATGCGCGTCACTGACGCGCAGACCATGGACGTGGTGGAGATGGTCCTCGGCGGCCAGGTCAACAAGGACATCGTCAACCTGATCAACCGTCATGGCGGCAGCGCCATCGGCCTGACTGGCAAAGACGCGGAGCTGATCCGCGCGAAAAAACTCACGGTAACCCGCCAGACACCGGAAATGACCCAGCCGGAAATCATCGATATCGGCCAGGTAGGTGAAGTGGTTGGCGTGAACACCGACCTGCTGAACCTGCTGGTGAAAGGCGACTTCATTCCGGTGATCGCGCCGATCGGTGTGGGTGCCAATGGCGAGTCCTACAACATCAACGCCGACCTGGTAGCCGGCAAGGTGGCTGAAGCGCTGAAGGCTGAGAAGCTGATGCTGCTGACCAACATCGCTGGCCTGATGGACAAGCAAGGCAAGGTGCTGACCGGCCTGACCACCCAACAGGTGGACGAGTTGATCGCCGATGGCACCATCTACGGCGGCATGCTGCCGAAGATCCGCTGCGCACTGGAAGCGGTGCAAGGCGGCGTGGGCAGCTCGCTGATCATCGATGGCCGCGTACCGAATGCGGTATTGCTGGAAATCTTCACGGATACCGGCATGGGCACGCTGATCAGTAACCGCAAGCGTCCTTAACTGCTACAAACAAAAAAGCCCCCATTCAATTGAATTGAGCGGGGGCTTTTTTGTTTGTACGCGGTCCAAATGTGGGAGCTGGCTTGCCTGCGATGACGGCGGCACATTCAACGATTCTATCGACTGATACACCGCTATCGCGGGCAAGCCCGCTCCCACAGGGGATCGGTGTCAGACGCCAAATTGCTCGCGGTATGCGCGAACAGCAGGCAAGTGCTGCTTGAGCTGCGGATCATCTTCCAGGAACTGCAACACCTGGTTCAACGACACGATGCTCACGACTGGAATGCCGAAATCGCGCTCCACTTCCTGGATCGCCGACAACTCACCGTTGCCGCGCTCCTGGCGGTTCAGCGCGATCAGCACGCCCGCCGCCTTGGCGCCGTCCTGGGAGGCGATGATCTGCATCACTTCACGGATCGCAGTGCCGGCGGTGATCACGTCGTCGATGATCAGCACTTCACCTTTGAGTGGCGCGCCCACCAGGCTACCGCCTTCACCGTGAGCCTTGGCCTCTTTACGGTTGAAGCACCACGGCAGATCCTGCCCATGATGCTCAGCCAACGCCACGGCGGTCGCGGCCGCCAAAGGGATGCCTTTGTAGGCCGGGCCGAACAGCACGTCGAATGCAATACCGCTTTCAACAATGGCCGCCGCATAGAAACGACCTAGCTGAGCCAGGGCCGAACCCGAGCTGAACAAGCCCGCATTGAAGAAGTACGGGCTGGTGCGCCCGGACTTGAGAGTGAACTCACCGAAGCGCAAAACGCCGCGATCGATGGCAAAACGAATGAAATCGCGTTGATACGCCTGCATGAAAAAAGCCTCAGATACCACGGATTTAGCTAATTAGGTAGACGGCGTGTATCATACACGCACGCGATTTTTGGGGCCATTTATGCGGATCATCAGTGTGAACGTTAATGGTATTCAGGCTGCAGTCGAGCGTGGTTTGCTCAGTTGGCTGCAAGCTCAGAATGCCGACGTCATCTGCCTGCAGGACACCCGCGCCTCCGCCTTTGAACTGGACGACCCAGCCTTCCAACTGGATGGCTACTTCCTTTATGCCTGCGATGCCGAAGTGCCCACCCAAGGTGGCGTGGCTTTGTACTCGCGGTTGCAACCCAAGGCGGTCATCAGCGGCCTCGGCTTCGAGACAGCCGACCGCTACGGGCGCTACCTGCAAGCCGATTTCGACAAGGTCAGCATCGCGACCTTGCTGCTCCCTTCGGGGCAGAACGGCGATGAAGACTTGAACCAGAAGTTCAAGCTAATGGACGATTTCGCCCGTTACCTGGATAAACAGCGACGCAAACGTCGCGAGTACATTTATTGTGGCTCGCTGTACGTGGCGCAACAGAAGCTGGATATCAAGAACTGGCGCGACAGCCAGCAATCCCCGGGCTTCCTGGCGCCAGAACGGGCCTGGATGGACGAGATTGTCGGCAACATGGGCTATGTGGATGCCCTGCGCGAAGTCAGCCGCGAAGGCGACCAGTACAGCTGGTGGCCGGATAACGAACAGGCTGAGATGCTCAACCTGGGGTGGCGCTTCGACTACCAGTTGCTGACCCCGGGTCTGCGCCGGTTCGTTCGCAGCGCACGCCTGCCACGCCAGCCACGCTTCTCGCAGCACGCGCCACTGATC
>NZ_JBOICG010000374.1:0-3682 GCF_050739995.1 Pseudomonas sp.
CGGTGGATCAGTCACAGATGAGTTGACTGAAAAACAGCCACCGCAGGCAAGCCAGCTCCCACAGGGGTTTGCGGTGTTAGTTGGTTTGTGGTTTTGCGCGGCGGGCCTTGAAGAATTCGCTCAGCACTGTCCCGCACTCCTCGGCCAGCACGCCCCCTTCAAATAGCACCTTGTGGTTGAGAAAACCCTGGGTAAAAAACTGCCCCTGGCTTTGCACAATCCCGGCCTTGGGCTCCAGCGCACCGTATACCACCCGCGCAATACGCGAATGCACGATCAGCCCGGCGCACATGCTGCAGGGCTCCAACGTCACATACAACGTGCTGCCCACCAGGCGGTAATTGCTGATGGCTTGCGCGGCCGCACGGATGGCGACCATTTCGGCATGGGCGCTGGGGTCGTTGCCGCTGATGGGGCAGTTGAAGCCACGGCCGATGATTTCGCCGTCTTGCACCAGCACCGCGCCGACAGGCACTTCACCCAATGCAGCGCCTTGGGCGGCGAGGGCCAGGGCTTCGCGCATGAAATCCTGGTCGCGACTGCGATCGATGATCGCGGTGGGGCGAATCTGGCGCATCACGCCACCTCGATGGCGGCCATCAGGCCGGTTTCCATGTGGTCGATGACGTGGCAATGGAACATCCACACCCCAGGGTTATCCGCCACCAATGCCACGCGGGCGCGCTCGTTCTTGCCCAGCAGGTAGGTGTCGGTGAAGTACGGAATCACCTTGTGGCGGTTCGAGGCAATCACCTTGAAGCTCATGCCATGCAGGTGAATCGGGTGTTGGTACTGGGTCATGTTCTTCAATTCGAAAATGTAGCTTTTGCCCTTCTCAAGCTTGGCAATCGGGCGGTCGGCGCAGGTCTTGTCGGTGATGTCCCAGGCCTTGCCGTTGATCTGCCACAGGCTCGGTGGTTTCCCGTCATCCACGGACACCGTGCCGACCCACTCGAAATTGAAGTTGAGTTTCTCGGCATTGGCCAGGTCGGGCTCGGCAATCGGGTTGGCGGGCAATGCCGGTGGCCATTCGGTCGGTGCATCTGTGTTAGCGACCGAACGGAAGGTACCCAGGCGCACAGGGCCGTTGCGGATCGACAGCTCTTCACCGGCAGGCGGCGCCTTGATCGCCAGGCAAATGCGCATGCCCGGGCCCAGCCAGTATTCCTTGCCCAGTGGGCGCGGCTCGATGGGGTTGCCGTCCAATGCGTAGATCTGCGCTTCGACGTCAGGAATATTGAGGCGATAGGTCAGGGTGTTATCGAGGTTGAGCAGGCGCACACGGGTGATCTGCCCGGCCGGCAAATCGATCACGGCCTGTGACACACCATTGATGGTCGACAAGCGCCCGGCAGTGCCACCACGTGCTGCTTCCCGGGGCACGCTGAAGGCAACAAAAGCGCCCTCTTCGTCCACATGCCAGCTTTTCAGGCTGAGGGTGCGTTCGTGCTTGAAACCGGTCGGCTCGCGCTCTTCGATGATCAACGGGCCGACCAGGCCGCGGCCAAGCTCCTCGCTGCTGTTCACATGGGGGTGGTACCAGTAGCTGCCGGCGTCGGGCACGCGGAATTTGTAGTCGAAGTATTCACCGGGCAAGACCGGCAATTGGGAAACGTAGGGCACGCCGTCCATTTCCAGTGGCAGACGAATGCCATGCCAATGGATGGTAGTGGCGACCGGCAGGTGGTTGATAAAGCGCACCCGCAGCCATTCACCCTGGCGCACCCGCAACTCGGTGCCCGGCGCCGAGGGGCCGAACGCCCAGGCTTGGGTCTTGTACCCCGGCACCAGTTCCACGTCCAACGGCGCGGCGATCAACTCGTAATCGTGCCCCGCCTCGGCGTCGGCGACTTTCCCCAGCCAGTAGCGATAGGCGCCACCGGCACCGACGCCCACTACGGCCAGGCCTGCAAGGCCACCCAGGATTTGTCGACGAGAAAAGGATCGGGACACAACAACCTCACGTATCTGCCGCAGGCCAGGGGCCCGCAAAGGGCAGATACGATACACCTGCACCGGCTAAACAGTAAGGGTTCGCATGTGAGAGGGGGCTTACCCCCGATGGCGGTGTGTCAGCCATAGATGAGGTGGCTGACACCCTGCTATCGGGGGCAAGCCCCCTCCCACATTGGATCTTCATGCTTTTCAGTGCTTGGCGGCAGCCAGGATCAGGGCCTTCATCTCGGCAACCGCCCCTTTGAAACCGACGAACAGCGCGTGGGCCACCAGCGCATGGCCGATGTTCAGCTCGTTGATGCCCTTGATCGCGGCCACGGCTTCAACGTTGTGGTAATGCAGGCCATGGCCGGCGTTGACGATCAGACCTTCCTTAAGACCGCAGCTCACACCCTCAATAATGCGCTGCAGTTCGTCAGCCACTTCGGTGGGCGTGGTGGCATCGGCGTAACGACCGGTGTGCAGCTCGATAGCCGGTGCGCCAACACGGCGCGAAGCTTCGATCTGACGCTCATCGGCATCGATAAACAGCGACACTTCGCTACCAATCTTCGACAGGCGCTCCACCGCAGCCTTGATCCGCGCTTCCTGGCCGGTCACGTCGAGGCCGCCTTCGGTGGTCAGCTCCTGGCGGGTTTCCGGTACCAGGCAGATGTGCGCCGGGCGAATGCGCTCGGCGAACTGCATCATTTCCTCGGTAACACCCATTTCGAAGTTCATGCGGGTTTGCAGCACATCCTTGAGCACCAGCACATCGCGCTCCTGGATGTGGCGGCGGTCTTCGCGCAAGTGCACGGTGATGCCGTCGGCGCCCGCTTCTTCGGCGTCCAGTGCAGCCTTGACCGGATCAGGGTAACGGGTGCCCCGGGCCTGGCGCAGGGTGGCGACGTGGTCGATGTTGACGCCAAGAAGAATGCGATTGCTGGTGGTCACGGAAGCGCTCCTGAAAAGGGAAAGAAACGCCGCACAGCATACACGGGGTTGTCAGGGCTTTCGAAACAACTCGCGACTGACCAGCGGTCGTCCGCCCAGATGCACGGCCAGGGCCTGGCGCATCAGGCGCTTGGCGGCAGACAAGGCACCGGGAGCACTCCAGTCGGCTTCGCTCATGGCCAACAACTCGGAGCCCTGAAACAGGCCGGGTTGCAACAGGTACACACGCTCAAGGCCTGCATCCACTTGCAGGCGGTACATACCATCGGCGGCGATCGGCTCGCCATGCAGGTCATTGGCCAGTTCGAAGCCGTAGCCGAGGTCGTCGAGCAGACGCCATTCGAAGGCGCGCAGCAAAGGCTCCAACGGACGGCCTTCGGCCAGGGCGAGCAAGGTCGCGGCGTAGTGATCGAAGACCGCTGGGTGTGGGTCTTCGGCAGGCAGCAAGCGGATCAGCAGTTCATTGAGGTAAAGGCCGCTGAACAGCGCTTCGCCATTGAGCCAGGCAGAGGTGCCGACGCTTTCCATGCGACCGACGTTTTTCAGCTCGCCCTTGCCACGGAATTCCACGTCCAACGCCACGAACGGCCGCGCCAACGTACCCGCCTTGCCCCGTGCGCTTCGCAATACCGCACGCAGGCGACCTTGGGGCGTGAGGAAGTCCACCAAGGCACTGGTCTCGCGGTAGGCGCGGCTGTGCAGGACATAGGCGGGTTGGCTGGGGGGTGGGGATTGGGACATGGCTGCTCACTGCTGGAATGCACTTTTGAAAAACACACAAACCTAATGTGGG
>NZ_JBOICG010000375.1:0-1641 GCF_050739995.1 Pseudomonas sp.
GGGGCTTGCCCCCGATAGCGGTGCTTCAGCCACAGATGAGCTGACTGACACACTGCTATCGGGAGCAAGCCCCCTCCCACATTGGTTTGCGGTGATGATTAGACCGCTACAGCACGCGGCTCGCTACGGCGAATCGCGCGGACCTTGTGCAGAGTGTCGGCACAGGTACGCGCAGCTTCCTGGCCCTTGTGCACGAAGTGCTCGTAGAAGAAAGTGTGGTGCTCGCTGCCCGCGTGGAAGTGATGCGGGGTCAGGGACACCGAGAACACCGGCACTTCAGTTTCCAGCTGTACCTGCATCAGGCCGCTGACCACCGATTGGGCTACGAACTCATGACGGTAGATGCCACCGTCCACTACCAGCGCGGCAGCGACGATACCGGCATAACGGCCGGTCTTGGCCAGCAGCTTGGCGTGCAGGGGCATTTCAAAGGCGCCGCCGACTTCGAAGAAATCGATGTCCGACTCCTGGTAGCCCTGGGCGATCATTTCGGCGAGGAAGCCTTTACGGGATTGGTCGACAATATCCTTGTGCCAGCAGGCCTGGATAAATGCGACGCGCTCGCCGTGATGGTTTTTGCTTTTGCTGTCGATTGCGGTGGGTTGCATGTTCTGACTCCTGTTTAAGAAAAAAACAGGGCGATATGAATCGAATGGGATTTAAGGGTACGCACGATAAGCGGCCCTTAGGTGCCAATCCCGTTCTCTCTTCATCCGGACTATGACCGTCGGCCCCGGGATCACACCGGGTCTGCTGACCTTGGCGCCGTCCTGCGTGAGCAGTTCGAGTCGCCAAGCGCTCGCGGGCTATGCACATTGCGTGCAATTACCGCCGGTGGGGAATTGCACCCCGCCCTGAGAACGTTGCCACCAGAACCCTGGCGGCGGAGAGTTTTTAACACGGTTTTTCCAAAACTGCACGACCGCTGTATCGATAAGCTATATCGGTTTATTTGGTTGGTATTCATTTGAATGCACGTGGGGCTTGATATCCCGTGGCTTTGCCCGCAGTAATCACTTTCAAAAGGAATTATCCAATCCCTCAGAGGCTAGTTTCATGTCTGTGATCGACCTGCGCAGCGATACCGTGACCCAACCCACGCCCGGCATGCGGGACGCGATGGCCAATGCGGCCAGCGGTGACGACGTCTACGGCGAAGATCCGAGCGTCAATCATCTGGAAACTGAGCTGGCCAAGCGACTGGGCTTTGCTGCCGCATTGTTCGTACCCACCGGCACCATGAGCAATCTGCTGGCATTGATGGCCCATTGTGAGCGCGGCGAGGAATACATCGTCGGGCAGCAGGCCCACACCTACAAATACGAAGGGGGTGGTGCGGCCGTGTTGGGCTCGATCCAGCCGCAGCCTTTGGAAGTACAGGCGGACGGCTCCCTGGACTTGGAACACGTGCTGGCGGCGATCAAGCCCGATGACTTCCACTTTGCCCGCACGCGCCTGCTGGCACTGGAAAACACCATGCAGGGCAAGGTGCTGCCGCTGGAGTACCTGGCGAAGGCGCGGGCGTTTACCCGTGAGCATGGCTTGGCCCTGCATCTGGATGGCGCGCGGATCTACAACGCCGCGGTCAAGCTGGGTGTGGACGTACGAGAGATTGCCCGGCATTTCGATTCGGTCTCGGTG
>NZ_JBOICG010000376.1:0-3334 GCF_050739995.1 Pseudomonas sp.
CACCAGATGTCTCGACTGGTCCACCGCATTCGCGAGCAAGCCCGCTCCCACATTGGATTGCATTTCAGGTCGATTACGCAGTCCAGGGCGATTTGCGGATGACTTCAACAAAATTCATCGGCTTGAACCCCGGTTCCTGATCTACCAGCACATCCGTCTTCACGTTGCCGAACGTGGTCTGTGGGCGATGGCGCAAGCCGTCGGCAAAGGCGCAGATGATGCACTCCTTGAACCCTTCACCCCGTGGATGCGCATGCACCACCGCCTCGCGCTGCACGCTGGAAAACGCTGCGTAATCCATACCCAAGACATCCATCTCGACGCCAGCCGTCACCAGTGCAACGGTTGGGCGCAGATGCTGTGGCACGCCCGGCGTGGTATGCAGGGCGATGGACAGCCATACCTGTTCGATATCGTCGTCACTCAACCCGTAAGGCTTGAGGAACGCGGCCGCCGCATTGGCGCCGTCCACTTCGAAACGCTCGTTGTCACTGCGATGGCCTTCGACCAGGCCCAGGTCATGGAACATCGCGCCGACGTAGAGCAACTCCGGGTTGTAAGCGAGTTGTTTGCGTTCACCGCTTAAGGCGCCGAACAGAAACACGCGGCGGGAGTGGTGATAAAGCAGGTCGGATTCGACGTCTCGGATGTATTCGGTGGTGGCCTTGGCCAGTGCGCTGTCGGGGATCTGGATACCGGCGATGATGGTGCTCATGATGGCTCTCCTCTGGAAAGATTCCAGTCTGGTCGCGTGCCTGCGAAGGGGCCATCGCGGCGAGGGAGCGATCCCGGCCAATGTGGTTGCACATCGTGCCAAGGCTGTACGCGATCAAATATGGGAGCTGGCATGTGGGAGCTGGCTTGCCTGCGATAGCATCACCTGGGTATACCTGACAGACCGAGTCGCCTGCATCGCGGGCAAGCCCGGCTCCCACAGGGTTTCGCGCCAGTCCAGAGATAAGGTTTACTCATGCGAAAAACCGTTGCCATTCTGATCTTTCCCGGCGTCCAGTCGCTGGATGTGACGGGGCCGATGGATGTGTTTTGCGAGGCCAATCGCTTTTTGCCGCCGCAGGACCATTATCAGCTGGAAGTCATCGGCCTCGACCACGGCGCGATGGCGGCCTCCAACGGCCTGTCACTACAGGCTCATCGGCATTTCAGCGAAGCCCTTGAGCCCTACGACTTGCTGCTGGTCGCTGGCGGCCCGCAATTGCCCTTCGAGGATTTCGGTGCCTCCTTCGATGACTGGCTACGCGGTGCAACCCAGAGAGCACAACGCTTCGGTTCGATCTGCAACGGCGCCTTCCTGCTGGCTCGCGCTGGCCTGCTGGATGGAAAAACCGTCACCACCCACTGGAACGACGCCGCGGATTTGGCGCGCCTGTGCCCTACAGCCCAGGTCGATGCCGATCGCCTCTACGCACAGGACGGCAACCTCTACACGTCGGCGGGTGTGACCGCAGGCATCGATCTGTCGCTGTACCTGTTGGCCCAGGACCATGGCCCGGAAGTCGCGCTGAGCGTGGCCAAGCGTCTGGTGGTGTTCACCCAGCGTTCCGGTGGGCAGTCGCAGTTCAGCCCGTTCCTCACGCCCCACGCCGAAAACACCTCGGCGGTGGCGCTGGTGCAGCTGTACGTGTTGGCGAACCTGACGGGGGATTTGACCATCGCCGATCTGGCCAAGGCGGCCAATATGAGTGCACGCAATTTCTCCCGGGTGTTTGCCCGTGAAGCACGGATAACGCCGGCTGAGTTTGTCGAGCGAGCGCGGGTGGATGCGGCGCGGGTGATGCTCGAAAGCAGCGCCGCACCGCTCAAGACCGTGGCCTATCAATGCGGCTTTCGCGATGCCCAGCACATGCGCAGTGTGTTCAATCGCCGGCTGGGCGTGACCCCGCAACAGTTCCGGCTTAACTTTGCGGCGCCGGTTTGAGCGTGTCGAAGGCTTCCAGGGCGCGCAGCGAGTAGATGTACGCGGCGCCGGCATTCAGCGAAATCGCGGTAGCCAGGGTGGCGGCGACTTCCTCGCGGGTGGCGCCGGCCTTGATTGCCGCATCGGCATGTACGCCGATACAGCCGTCGCAGCGGGTGGTGATGGCCACGGCGATGGAAATCAGCTCGCGGGTCTTGGCGTCGAGCACGTTGTTTTCCTCGGCAGCCTCGCCCAGCGCCATGTAGGCTTTGACCATCTTCGGGTTGCTCTTGCCCAGCGCGCCAAAGGCTTTCTTCACGGTAGGCAGCAAGTCGGACCAGTTATTGAACATTGCGGTAACTCCTGAACGGGTTGGGTGTGAAGCCAGTGTGTGCCGTTCAGTGTTGGCGTTATTGTTCAATCCGCTCATCTTTTTGACCGATGCTCGCAAATGAATTCAATCGACACGCTTATCGCACTGGCCAACCTGCGCGGCAGCCTGGACTTGCGATGCCAGTTCCAGGGCGATTGGGCCCTGGATCACGCCCCGGAAACTCTTGGCATAGCGCCGTACCACATTGTGCTCAGTGGCACTTGCAATGCCGAGCTGTCGGGTGGGCAGCACGTGACGCTGGAAGAGGGCGATATCCTGCTGATGCCCGGCGGCGCCACTCATTTGCTGCGCAGCCAGGGTGCGCGCATCCGGCCGATGCAGCCCACGGTGATCGACGGTGGTTTACTCCCGGTGCATCGCCTGGGCGGTGAGCGACCGGAGGTGGACATGCTCTGCGGCAGCTTTCACTACAACCGTCAGTCATTGTTGTTTGGAGCGTTGCCCGAGTACTTGGTGGTGTCCAGCCGGGAGTGGCAGGGCGACGGCCAACTGGCGGCGTTGATCGCTTTGCTGCGCAGCGAAGCGGACGGCCAGCAACTGGGGGCGCGTACGTTTATCGATGCACTGTCATCAGCGCTGTTCACCCTGATCTTGCGTACCTGGCTGGCTCACCAGGCGCCGGTGGCAGGCACCTTTGCGCTGCTTGCCGACAAGCGCCTGAGCAAAGCCTGGCAGGCGATGCTGGCCGAGCCGGGCCATGAATGGACCATCGATAGCCTGGCTGCTGCTGCGACCATGTCGCGGGCGACCTTTATGCGGGCGTTCGTGAAAGTGGCTGGCGTGTCGCCGTGGGTGCTGCTGACCCAGTTGCGTATGGAGTTGGCGTTCAACCTGCTGCGCCAGTCGCGCCTGAGCCTGATGGATATCGCCGCCCAGGTGGGCTACCAGTCCCAGGCGGCGTTCAGCAAGAAATTCAAGGAAACCTATGGCGAAGCGCCGGGGCGGATGCGGGCACGCTAATCGTCACGGTGAGGGCCAAATGTGGGAGCGGGCTTGCTCGCGAATACGCTGGGTCAGTCGCCACA
>NZ_JBOICG010000377.1:0-5584 GCF_050739995.1 Pseudomonas sp.
GTTAGGGCGGCTTCGCCCCCCAGCGCGGGGCAAGCCCGCTCACTACACACCAGGTTAAGCCACCTGCTTGATCGCCGCCTTGGCTTCCAGTTCGCGTACCAGCGGCAGCACGCGTTTGCCGAAGTACTCGACTTCTTCCTGGAAGTGCAGGAAACCCGCCAGCACCAAGTCCACGCCTACGGCCTTGAGCGCCACGATGCGCTCGGCAATCTGCTGTGGCGTGCCGATGAGGTTGGTCTTGAAGCCGTCGTTGTACTGCACCAGGTCCTCGAAACTGGACTTGGCCCAGTTGCCCTCGCCTTCAGGTGAAGCCTTGCCCGCCTGTTTGGCCGCGTCGCCAAAGGCATTCACCGCTTCCGGATCGGCTTTGTCGATGATCTCCGCCAGCACGGCGCGGGCTTCTTCTTCGGTGTCGCGGGCGATCACGAAGGCATTCACGCCGACTTTCACCGAATGATGATTGGCGGCGGCCTTGGCGCGGATGTCGTCGACCTGAGCCTTGATGCCTTCCGGGGTATTGCCGTTGGTGAAGTACCAGTCCGACACCCGCGCCGCCATGTCCCGTGCGGCCCGCGAGCTGCCGCCCTGGAACACTTCCGGCTGGCCCAGGGGCTTGGGTTTGAGGGTGTAATTGTTGAAGCGGTAGAAATCGCCTTTGAAGGTGAAATCGTCCTGGGTCCAGATGCCTTTCAAGGCGCGGATAAACTCCTCCGAGCGACGATAGCGCTCATCGTGTTCCAACCAGTGTTCGCCGATGGCCTGGAACTCCCCCTTGAACCAACCGCTGACGATATTGACCGCGATACGGCCATTGGTGAGCTGGTCGATGGTCGCCAATTGCTTGGCCGCCAGCGCCGGTTGCCAGGGGCCAGGCAAGATCGCCGCAATCACCTTGAGCTTGGTCGTCGCGGCAAGCAGCGCATGGCTGAATGCCACGGATTCATGTTGATTCTCGGCGCCGTAACCGGCGGTAAAGCGAATCTGCGTGAGGCCATATTCAAAACCGGCCGCTTCGGCCAGTTGCGCGAGTTTGCGGTTGTAGTCGATACCCCAATGGGTGCGCTGCTCGATCTTGCTCACCACCAACCCACCGCTGACGTTGGGTACCCAATAGGCAAATTTCACGGCTTGCTGACTCATCTGGCTGTACCTCGCACAAAAGGATGTACATGGGCTTGAGCAGCAAGCATGCCAGGCTGGGCCAAAGGCCCGGGCTACAGGCATTACGGCGCAAAACACAGGATTGGGATACGTGGCCGCTAATGTGAGGGATCACGTCGTTTTGCGGATCTGCTGTTGCTGGAGCAACAGCGAGCCGCCACCCCTGCCCCGTAAATACGGGCCAAAAGGCCCGGCACGGACTGTGCAATCCCCTCAAGACTTGATCACTGCCAAGGAGCCGTTCCCCATGACTGAGCAACACGTCATCAACCCGCTGTCCATCGGCGTCGACTACCCCACATTGGCCGCACGTTTCCGGCCGATTTTCCAGCGTATCGCCGAGGGCTCGGTTGAGCGCGAACACACCCGCACCCTGCCCTATGAGCCGATCCAGTGGCTCAAGCAAGCCGGCTTTGGCGCCGTGCGGGTGCCGGTGGAATACGGTGGTGGCGGTGCGTCGTTACCCCAACTGTTTGAACTGCTGATTGAACTGGCCGCTGCCGACTCGAACGTGCCACAAGCCTTGCGCGGGCATTTCGCCTTTGCCGAGGATCGCCTGAATGCCGCGCCGAGCGCCGGGCGCGACCTATGGTTCAAGCGCTTTGTCGACGGCGATATCGTCGGCTGCGCCTGGACCGAAATCGGCAATGTGGCCATTGGCGATGTGGTCACCCAGGTCAGCCCCGACGGCGACCAGTGGAAGCTCAACGGTGAAAAGTTCTACAGCACCGGCAGCCTGTTCTCGGACTGGATCGACGTGTACGCCCAGCGCAGCGATACCGGCGCCGACGTGATCGCTGCGACCCGTACCCACCAACCTGGCGTGGTGCAAAGCGATGACTGGGACGGCTTTGGCCAACGCACCACCGGCAGCGGCACCACGCGCTTTACCGATGCCGTGGTGGAAGCCGAGAACGTCATCGACTTTTCCACCCGTTTCAAATACCAGACCGCGTTCTACCAGTTGGTGCTGCTGGCGAGCCTGGCCGGGATCGGCCGAGCGGCGCTCAATGACGTGGCCCAGCAGGTGCGCAACCGCAAGCGAATCTATAGCCATGGCAACGCGGCCCATGTGAGCCAGGATGCGCAGGTCCAGCAAGTGGTGGGTGACGTCGCAGCGCTGGTGTATGCCGCCGAAGCCAGTGCCTTGAAAGCCGCCGTACCGGCGCAACGGGCCTACCTGGCGCGCTTTGCGGGGGATGAGGTGGCGGAGCGGGAAGCCAATGTGGCGGCGGAGATTGAATCGGCGACGGCCCAGGTGGTGGTGTCGGCATTGATCCAGCGTGCCACCACCGAACTGTTCAACGCGCTGGGCGCGTCGGATGTGCGCCAAGGCAAGGCCCTTGACCGGCATTGGCGCAACGCTCGCACGGTGTCGTCCCACAACCCGGTGATCTACAAGGCGCGGATTGTCGGTGATTGGGTAATCAATGGCACGGAGCCGCCGTTTGTGTGGCAGATCGGCAACGGTCCGGCCAAGGCTTAGAAGGCCAGCTTGTAGCCGATGGTCATCAACATGATCGCCAGGCACGGACGCAGCACGCCATCCGGGACTTTGCCGGTCATGTGGCTGCCGAGGTAAATGCCTGGCAACGAGCCCATCAGCAGGAAGCCGAGGAGGTGCCAGTCCATGTTGCCCATGCTGGCGTGGCCCAGGCCCGCCACCAGGGTCAGGGGCACGGCGTGGGCGATCTCGGTGCCGACCAGTCGGCGCGTGGCCAGGAAGGGATAGAGGATGAACAGCGCCACGGTGCCGAGGGCGCCGGCGCCGATGGAGGTCAGGGCCACCATGGTGCCGAGGATCGCGCCGGTGACCACCGTCAGTACGTTCAGGTTGCGCGGGCTCATGTGATAGTCATCACCCGCATGGCGCTGGGCGAAGGCGAGCAGGCTTTTCTTGAACAGAATCGCCAGGGCGGTCAGCAGCAACACCACGCCGAGGGCTTGTTTGATGACCGCGTTCATCGCACTGGGGTCGGTGTGCAGGCTGGCGAGGAACCACAGGGTCAACAACACGGCCGGAACGCTGCCCAGGGTGAGCCAGCCGGTGATGGTCCAGTCGATGTTCTTGTTCTTGCTGTGTACCAGCACGCCGCCGGATTTGGTGATGGCGGCGTACAACAGGTCGGTGCCTACGGCGGTCGCCGGGTTGATGCCGAACCACAGCAGGATCGGCGTCATCAAAGAACCGCCGCCGACACCGGTCATGCCGACGATAAAACCTACGATCAGGCCAGCCACCACAAAACCAAAATTACCCACATCCATTACAACTACCTGCGGCCTTATAAATTTCTGGCGGCAGGATAGCGATTTTTCTTATAACGACTTATACCAATATCATCTGAGTTTATGCTTTTTGGTTGAAATCATGCACTCGGTCATGCCCCGGCCGCCGGCAACCACAACCGGAACCGCGCGCCGCCCAACGGTGACGCCAGCGCAGTCAGCGTACCGCCTTGGGCTTCGACTGCGCGACGGCTGATGGCCAACCCCAGGCCGAAACCACCGGTGGCACGGTCACGGCTGCGGTCCAGGCGGTAGAACGGCTCGAAAATGCGCTCGCGCTGGTCCACCGGAATACCGATGCCATCGTCATCCACGCAGATCTCACAGCCCTTGGGGCACACCTTCACCCCAACCTGAATGCGTTTGTCGCAATAACGCGTGGCGTTGCGCAGCAAGTTCTGCAAAGCGCGGGCGGTGAGCCGTGGGTCGAGGGTGAAGCGCTCGACGGCGCAATCAAGCGCCACGTCGATGACAATCTCGGGGTTCTCCAGCTCGTCGTCGACGCTGCCCAATACGCTGTCGACAAACTCATCGAGCACGACATCCACCTGCTCGGGCAATTGCGCCGGGTTCTGCAGGCGACTGTACGAGAGCAATTCCAGCACCAGTTCGTCCAGTTCGCGAATGTGTGCCACCAGGCTTTGCAAGCGCTCGCGACTGGCCTGGGGCAAGTCTTCGGACAAGGCCAGCGCCAGGCCGAAATCCAGGCGCGTGAGCGGCGTGCGCAACTCGTGGGAGACCGCATTGAGCAGGTCGCGTTGCTGGTTGAGCAAGTGCTCGACGTCGTCGGCCATGGTGTCGAACACAGCGCCCAGGCTGCCAATGCTGGAGCTGGCCGGGATGCGCGTACGCTCGCTCAGGTTACCCTTGCCCAACTGCGCGGCAGTGGTTTTCAGGCGTTCCAGGTCACGCCAGTGCGGGCGCAACCACACCAGCAGGCAGGCCAGCAGTGCACCGACGATCAACACATTCATCGACCAGTACAACAAGTTCATGTCCAGCGGGTCGGGCGGTACGCTCAACTTGACCACAAACTGCTGGTTGATCGGTGAACTGATGTCTTCCATCCAGCCCCACTCCCCCAGGCGGATCACCGGCTTGCCCTGCTCCAGCAGCTTTTCTTCTTCGGGCGTATAGCTGGCGTCCTGGCGTAGCAGCAATTGCACCTTGAGCGGAGCAAAGTCGCGGTTCAACTGCTCGGTGACCTGGGACCAACGCTCCACCGGCGCCCGTAGGTACTGTTTGACTATCAGCTTCTGCTGGCCACGGGTCTGTTCGACGTTGTAGTTCGTATAGCGGTGTTCGAACAGTTGGATCACCAGCTTGGGAATCAGGAAGATCGCCGCGCTGTAGGTGATGATGGTGATCAGGTAGAGACGAATCAGCACACGAAACATGAATCAGCATTCCCACTCGGAACGGCTGAACAGGTAACCCTTGCCCCACACCGTCTTGATCTTGCGGGCCTCACCGGCATGGTCATCGAATTTACGGCGCAGCTTGGAGATGGCCACGTCCACCGAGCGGTCGGTGCCATTGAACTCGATACCGCGCAGGCGTTGCAGGATCTGGTCGCGGCTGAGCACTTCCCCGGCATGCCGAGCCAGTACCACCAGCAGGTTGTATTCACCGCTGGACAACTCCACCGGCTGCTCGCGCCAGGTCACCGTGCGTTCGGACAGGTCAATGCACAGGTTGCCCATGATGATCTGGTCGTTGGCCACCTGGGGCTCGGACAAGCTGCTGCGACGCAGCAAGGTGCGCACGCGGGCAAGCAGCACACGTGGCTCGCAGGGCTTGGTCACGTAGTCGTCGGCGCCCATCTCCAGGCCCAGCACTTGGTCGTGGCTGTCATCGCGAGCGGTGAGCATCAGGATTGGCAGGCCTGCCGAGTCGGCACGCAACAGGCGGCAAACTTGCAGGCCGTCGAGGCCGGGCAACATCAGGTCGAGGATCACCAGGTCCGGCGGGTTGAGGCGCGCACGCTCACGCACGTGGTCGCCACGGCTGAGCACGCTGACGTGGTAGCCATTGCGTTCCAGGTAGCTGGCAATCAGCTCGGAAAGGGCGGCGTCGTCTTCCACCAGGAGGATGTTGGGCATAAAAGGTGTTTCCAGAAAATACAGTTATTGGT
>NZ_JBOICG010000378.1:0-5599 GCF_050739995.1 Pseudomonas sp.
GATGAATGGGCTGCGGCCCTGGAAGAAACCGGCGATGTCGGCCAGGACGATATCGACGCGCTGCTGGCCGCCGACGCCGCCACCGCACCGGCCGGCAATCGCCTGCCAATGGAAGAGTTCGGCAGCGTGCCGAAGAACAACGACCCGGTGAGCCTCGATGGGCCGAACCTGGACGTGATCCTCGATATCCCGGTGTCGATTTCCATGGAAGTGGGCAGCACCGAAATCAATATCCGTAACCTGTTGCAGCTTAACCAGGGTTCGGTGATCGAACTCGATCGCCTGGCCGGTGAGCCGCTGGATGTGTTGGTCAACGGCACGCTGATCGCCCATGGCGAAGTGGTGGTGGTCAACGAGAAGTTCGGTATTCGCCTGACCGACGTGATCAGCCCGAGTGAACGCATCAAGAAGTTGCGCTGATATGAAGTATTCGATGGCGGGACTGTTGCTGGCGCTGCCATTGAGCGCCCTGGCGGCTGAGCCGGTCGCGCAAGCGGCGGCTGCGGCCCCTGTGGTCGGTAGCGGCATCGGCGGTCAGTTGACTCAGTTGGTGCTCGGCCTGTTGCTGGTGGTCGGCTTGATTTTCGTGCTGGCCTGGTTGATGCGCCGTGTGCAACGCATCGGCCCGGGTAACGGCCAGGTCATCGAGATGATCGGCTCGCGCGCCCTCGGGCCGCGTGATCGTCTGGTGCTGGTACAGGTCGGCGAGGAGCAGATTCTGCTGGGTATCACCCCCGGTCGTATCACCCCACTGCATGTGCTCAAGACACCGGTGGAAGCGGCCAAGACCGAGGCCGCCACGCCAGAATTCGCCCAGCGCCTGATGGAGTTGCTGGGCAAGGATCAGAAGGATAAGAAGTAATGCGCGTTTTATTGACGCTCATGCTGTTGCTGGTGGCGCCATTGGCGTGGGCCGCCGACCCGTTGTCGATTCCGGCGATCACGCTGGGCACCAACGCCGCCGGGGCACAGGAGTATTCGGTCAGCCTGCAGATCCTGCTGATCATGACGGCGCTGAGTTTTATCCCGGCGTTTGTCATGCTGATGACCAGCTTCACGCGGATCATCATCGTCTTCTCGATCCTGCGTCAGGCCCTGGGCTTGCAGCAGACACCGTCGAACCAGATTCTCACCGGGATGGCCTTGTTCCTGACGCTGTTCATCATGGCGCCGGTGTTCGACAAGGTGAACCAGCAAGCCCTGCAGCCCTACCTGGCGGAGAAGCTCACCGCCCAGGATGCGATCGACAAGGCCCAAGGGCCGATCAAGGACTTCATGCTGTCGCAAACCCGCTCCAGCGACCTTGAACTGTTCATGCGCCTGTCCAAGCGTACCGACATCGCCACCCCGGATCAGGCGCCGCTGACTATCCTGGTGCCGGCGTTTGTCACCTCCGAGTTGAAGACCGCCTTCCAGATTGGCTTCATGATCTTTATCCCGTTCCTGATCATCGACCTGGTCGTGGCGAGCGTGTTGATGGCCATGGGGATGATGATGCTGTCGCCACTGATCATTTCGTTGCCGTTCAAGATCATGTTGTTTGTGCTGGTGGACGGCTGGGCGCTGATTATCGGCACCCTGGCCGGCAGTTTCGGAGGGGTATAGCGCGATGACGCCGGAAGTAGCAGTCGACCTGTTCCGTGATGCGCTGTGGCTGACCACCCTGATGGTTGCCGTGCTGGTGGTGCCGAGCCTGTTGGTCGGCCTGCTGGTGGCGATGTTCCAGGCCGCGACCCAGATCAACGAACAGACTTTGAGTTTCCTGCCGCGCCTGCTGGTCATGTTGATCACCCTGATTGTCGCCGGCCCGTGGCTGGTGCGCACCTTCATGGAATACATCCTGCAGTTGTACGGCAGTATTCCTCAGTTGATCGGCTGATCCCATGCAATCAGTGCTGGCCTTGACCGACACCCAGATCAGCACCTGGGTGGCGTCTTTCATCTTGCCGATGTTTCGCGTCACGGCGGTGCTGATGACCATGCCGGTGTTCGGTACCACTTTGGTCCCGCGACGCATTCGTTTGTATTTCGCCGTTGCCATCACCGTGGTGATCGTGCCCGGGTTGCCGCCAATGCCGCCGGTAAATGCCCTGGACCTCAGTGCTTTATTGCTGATTGCCGAGCAGATCCTGATCGGCGCGCTGATGGGGTTCTCGCTCACATTGTTCTTCCAGGCGTTTGTGATCGCCGGGCAGATCATCTCGATCCAGATGGGCATGGGCTTCGCGTCCATGGTCGACCCCACCAACGGCGTGTCGGCAGCGGTGATCGGGCAGTTCCTGACCATGTTGGTGACGTTGATCTTCCTGTCGATGAACGGGCATCTGGTGGTGTTCGAGGTCATGACAGAAAGCTTCACCACCTTGCCGGTGGGCTCGGGCCTGGTGGTCAATCATTTCTGGGAGTTGGTGGGTCGCCTCAGTTGGGTACTGGGCGCGTCCTTGTTGCTGGTGCTGCCGGCCATCACTGCATTGCTGGTGGTCAACATCGCGTTTGGCGTGATGACCCGTGCGGCGCCGCAATTGAACATTTTCTCGATTGGTTTCCCGCTCACACTCGTATTGGGCATGGGGATTTTCTGGATCGGCATGGCCGACATTCTCAATCAGTATCAACCGCTGGCGACCGACGCCTTGCAGTTCTTACGTGATCTGGCACGGGCGCGCTAAGCCATGGCCGAGAGCGAGAGTGGTCAGGACAAAACAGAAGACCCCACGGAGAAACGTAAAAAGGACTCCCGGGAGAAGGGCGAGATTGCCCGCTCCAAAGAGCTCAATACGCTCGCTGTGATGTTGGCCGGTGCCGGTGGCCTGTTGATTTACGGCGGCGGCCTGGCGTTGGACTTGATGGAGCTGATGAAGCTCAATTTCTCCCTGCCTCGTGAGGTGTTGCTGAGTCCGGGGGCCATGGGCTTGTACCTGCTGCACTCGGGCAAGATCGCAATCCTGGCGGTACAGCCGGTGCTGATTACGCTTTTGTTGGCGGCATTGATCGGTCCGGTGTCCCTGGGCGGCTGGTTGTTTGCTGCGGGCAGCATGGCGCCCAAGTTCAGCCGGATGAACCCGGGGCCTGGGCTCAAGCGTATGTTTTCCACCAAGGCGCTGGTGGAGCTGCTCAAGGCGCTGGCCAAATTCATCCTGATTCTGTTCGTGGCGTTGACGGTATTGTCGTCCGACATCGACGACTTGCTGCGCATCGCCCACGAGCCGCTGGAGTCGGCGATCATCCACAGTGTGCAAGTGGTGGGGTGGAGTGCGCTGTGGATGGCCTGCGGCTTGATCATCATCGCGGCGGTGGATGCGCCGATCCAGCTGTGGGAAAGCCACAAGAAACTGCTGATGACCAAGCAGGAAGTGCGCGACGAGCACAAAGACCAGGAGGGTCGCCCAGAGGTCAAGCAGCGCATTCGCCAGCTGCAGCGGGAAATGTCCCAGCGCAAGATGATGGCCTCGGTGCCCGACGCCGACGTGGTCATCACCAACCCGACTCACTACGCCGTGGCCCTCAAGTACGACCCGGAAAAAGGCGGCGCGCCGATGCTGCTGGCCAAAGGCAGCGACTTCACCGCGCTGAAAATCCGCGAGATTGCCGTGGCCAACGACATCCTTCTGTTGGAATCGCCGGCATTGGCACGGTCGATCTTCTACTCCACGGATCTAGACCAGGAAATCCCTGCCGGGCTGTACCTGGCGGTGGCCCAGGTGTTGGCGTACGTCTATCAGATTCGCCAATACCGCGCGGGCAAGGGCAAGCGGCCTGATCCGCTCAAAGACCTGCCAATCCCGCCTGATTTGCGTCGCGATACTTAAACCCCTTTCTGGCCTGTCAACTTTGACAGTAGTCATTACGCCGCCTTCACTGTTGGATACAGCGATGAGGCGCGCAGTCATGCGCGGCTCGGGAGGCGGTGATGGACAGGGGTACTGTCAGGTGGTTCGATGCGGTCAAGGGCATTGGCTTTATTGCCCGTGACCCTGATGGCAACGAGGTTGCTGTTCGGTCGACAGGCGTTAACGGCGACGTTCCGTCAGCCGCTCCCAAGCTGCAAAAGCCCCGCAAACGAAAAAAATCACCCGACGCATGACTCGCTGGCTCTAGCACCCACCGCTCGCTCGCGTCTACCTGTCAACTTTGACAGTGGCCACGGGCTGCTTCCCGTTGTTCTATTCCATCCCAAGCACTGCGCGCGTGTAGTTATCGAGAGGCAGGGAGAGCGGTATTGAAGGTGGCTAGAGGTACTGTCAAATCCTATGAGTTGACCCGGGGAGAGTGGTTGATTGCGCTGAGTGATGGCGAAGAAAACGTTTTCATCGATTGGAGCGATTGGCATTGGGTTGCACTTTCGATTGGTGAGCAGATAACGTTTCAGATGATCCATAAGCCCAAGGGCGTTTATGCGCTCCCCCTCAGTGCGGGCAATGACACGGAGGCGGGCCCAGAGGTGTAAAGGAGAGCGGCAATGGCAACCGGTACGGTGAAGTGGTTCAACGCGCAGAAGGGGTTCGGTTTCATTACCCCGGATGAGGGTGGGGCTGACGTATTCGCCCACTACTCGGCAATTACGTCGACGGGGTACAAAAGCCTGGATGAAGGTCAAAAAGTCGAATATGACGTAGCACCAGGACCCAAAGGTCTTCAGGCCGAGAATATAAGGCCTCTTTGAAACCACCCCGTTCGAAAGTGTGGGAGGGGGCAAGCCCCCTCCCACATTTGAAGTGATCCTCGCCCGAAACCAAAGTTGGAAGGCTTCTTGCAACCCCGCCTCCAGGACGCTTCTCGGCGTCAAAACTTTGCTTCAAGGGACACGAGGAATATCGGTGGATCGCTCTCAAATGCTCAACACGGCCCGTGGCACTCTGACTGACCTCTCGCGGGGCAATCTGGGTGTGCCGTTGTTGTTGCTGGTGATGCTGGCAATGATGATGTTGCCGATGCCGCCGTTCCTGCTCGACGTGTTCTTTACCTTCAACATTGCCCTGTCCGTCGTCGTGCTGCTGGTGTGCGTGTACGCCCTGCGGCCGCTGGATTTCGCGGTATTCCCCACCATCCTGCTGATTGCCACTTTGCTGCGGCTGGCGCTGAACGTGGCGTCCACGCGGGTGGTGATGCTCCACGGCCAGGATGGTCACGCCGCCGCCGGCAAGGTGATCCAGGCCTTCGGTGAGGTGGTGATCGGCGGTAACTACGTGGTCGGTATCGTGGTGTTTGCGATCCTGATGATCATCAACTTCGTGGTGGTGACCAAGGGCGCCGGGCGGATCTCCGAGGTGAGCGCGCGGTTTACCCTGGATGCGATGCCCGGCAAACAGATGGCCATCGACGCCGACCTCAACGCCGGTTTGATCGACCAGGGCCAGGCCAAGGCGCGCCGTGCGGAAGTCGCCCAGGAAGCCGAGTTCTACGGGTCCATGGACGGTGCGAGCAAGTTCGTGCGCGGTGACGCCATCGCGGGCCTGCTGATTCTGTTCATCAACCTGATCGGCGGCATGGCGGTCGGTATCTTCCAGCACGGCATGACCTTCGGTGACGCGGGCAAGGTCTACGCCTTGCTGACTATCGGTGACGGTTTAGTGGCGCAATTGCCATCACTGTTGTTATC
>NZ_JBOICG010000379.1:0-4357 GCF_050739995.1 Pseudomonas sp.
GTATTGCAGGTTAGGACGCACGGTCAGCCAGTTGGTGACGTGGAAGCCGTAGTTGAGCTCGACGTTGTACTCAGTGTTACGCAGTGGCGTGTAACCCGCTTGGCTGTAGTCGGTGAAACCGCCGGCCTCATTGAGCAGCTCGGAGTTTTTCTTCACGTCGCTGTTGGCATGGATACGCGAAATACCGATACCGACGTCATCTTTGGCGCGCGCGTCGAATGGGCCTTTGTACACCAGCATCAGCGACTGGTAGTTGTCGACCAGGTTGGTGTCTTTATCGTGGAAGGTGGCGTTGGCCGCAATGTTCAAGCCGCGGGTAGCGTCGCCGTTATGGGTGGTGAGCTGCTGTTGCGCCACGAACCAGTAGCCGGTTTTGCTGCTGCGAATACGGTAGGCCGCGCCAGTTCTGGCCGCATCGTCGCCATTGACGTCTTCACGTACGTCGCTCGCATCGGCGGCGCTCTTGTAGTAACCCACACGGTATTCGCCCGGCAGGCCATTGACCTTCGGCGACCAGACCAATTCCACCGGAATCACGGTGCCCTTGGTACCGCTGCCGCTGAGTTTGAAGCCGTTACCATGCTCCAACTGCGACGGGTTCTGGTTGTAGGCACCAATTTGCGCATACAGCTCAGGCGTGATGTTGTACTTCACGCGGATAGCGGCCTGGGCCACCGGCCAGTTGTACCAGGTGTTTACATAGTTACCCACTTGGGAGCCGCAGAACGACAGGTTCTGGAAGTCGCACGGGAAGGTGTTGAAGTCTTCACCCTCACCGAAGTAACCGAGTTTCACGTCCAGTTTGTTGTCGAACATCTGGTGCTGGATCCAGAACTGGGTCAGACGCACCATGTGGCCTCGGCCGTACACCTCTTGAGACGAACTCAGGGTGCCGGCACGCGGGTCGCCAATACGGTCATTGGAGATGTTCTGGCCATTACGATTGGTCAGCTGGATCTTGGCTTGGGTGTTATCCCAGCCCCACAGTTTTTGCAGGTCCAGCGCTACGCCTAGACCGAACTGATCAGAGTAGCGACCGGTCTTGTCATCGTTGTAGCCGCCGTGCAGGTTGGCGGCAGCCTCACCGACGTAGTCGGCCTTGATGTCGATACCTTGTTCGATCAGCTTGGTCCGCTCGCCACCCCAATCG
Source organism: Pseudomonas sp. (assembly GCF_050739995.1). GTDB lineage: Bacteria > Pseudomonadota > Gammaproteobacteria > Pseudomonadales > Pseudomonadaceae > Aquipseudomonas. Next base: position 1,151 of record NZ_JBOICG010000379.1, read on the forward strand.
CCAGTCATCCATTTGGAATTGGCGCTGAACGCATCATCCGCCATCGCATTGGCGGACATTACCAGAGCGGCGGCTGCTGACAGTTGGCAGATCAGCCGAGTGTTGTTGTGTTGCTTTTTCATCCCTACATCCTCGTCTTTATTGTTATTAAACTGTTTTTATCTAACGCGGGTTACATTTTTTATCTAAAACAATGAGTTATTGAATCAGCGGCCTTTAAATTGGGCCACGTTGCCGGTATGCCCATGTGCAGGCGATGCGGCTGCAGTGCCCAAGCGCTCGCCGGTATTGGCGTCGAACAACAAGACTTTGGCCGGATCGAATTGCAGGGTCAGGGTCTCGCCGACTTGCGGCGCTACATCGGGGGCCAGGCGGCAGCAGACCTTGGTGTCGTTGAGTTGCACGAACACCAAGGTGTCCGGGCCGGTCGGTTCGGTGACCTGGACTTCGGCACGAATGCTCGACGCACTGTCGCCTTCGCTGGTCGCCAGCATGATTTGCTCCGGACGCAGGCCCAGGATCACATCACGGTCTTCAAGGCCAGCGTCCGACACGTTAAGCGCCAACTCGCAACGGGCCTGGCCGCTGTCGAGCAGCGCCACCAGGCGACCGTCCTTGCGCTGCAACCGCAGAGGCACGAAGTTCATCGGTGGCGAACCGATAAAGCTCGCCACGAACTGGTTGGCCGGGTCGTTGTAGATCTCTTTTGGTGTACCGAACTGCTGGATGATGCCGTCCTTCATCACCGCCACTTTGTCGCCCAGGGTCATCGCTTCGATCTGGTCGTGGGTGACATAGACGGTGGTGGTTTTCAGACGCTGGTGCATCAGCTTCATTTCGGTACGCATCTCGACCCGCAGCTTGGCGTCGAGGTTGGACAACGGTTCGTCGAACAGGTAGATCTTCGGTCGGCGCGCCAGGGCACGGCCCATGGCCACACGCTGTTGCTGACCACCGGACAACTGGCCCGGCTTGCGGTTGAGCAGGTGTTCGATCTGTAGCAGCTTGGCCACGCGCGCCACTTCGGCGTCGATATCAGCCTGGGGCATCTTGCGAATCTTCAAGCCGAACTCAATGTTCTCGCGCACGCTCATGGTCGGGTACAGCGCGTAGGACTGGAACACCATGGCGATGTCACGATCCTTGGGACTCATGCCACTGACGTCTTGATCACCGATCATGATCGCACCGCCGGTGATGGTCTCCAGCCCTGCGATGCAGTTCATCAGCGTGGACTTACCGCAACCCGAAGGGCCGACCAGAATCAGGAACTCGCCCTCTTTGATCGACAGTTCGATGTTCTTCAAGGTGTCGGGCAGGCCGGCGCCATAGGTCTTGTTTACATTGCGAAGTTCAAGCGTAGCCATGATTACCCCTTGACCGCGCCAGCCGTGAGGCCGCGCACGAAATACTTGCCTGCGATCACATAGACCAGCAGGGTCGGCAGCCCGGCGATCATCGCCGCCGCCATGTCCACGTTATATTCCTTGGCCCCGGTGCTGGTGTTGACCAGGTTGTTCAGCGCCACTGTAATGGGCTGCGAGTCGCCGCTGGAGAACACCACACCGAACAGGAAGTCGTTCCAGATCTGGGTGAACTGCCAGATCAGGCAGACCATGATGATCGGCGTCGACATCGGCAGAATGATCTGGCGGAAGATGGTGAAGAAACCTGCTCCGTCCAGCCTTGCGGCCTTGATCAGCGCGTCAGGAATGCTCACGTAGTAGTTACGGAAAAACAGTGTAGTAAACGCCAGCCCGTAGACCACGTGTACAAACACCAGGCCCGTGGTGGTGCTGGCCAACCCCATCTTGCCGAGGGTGAAAGAGGCAGGTAGCAGCACGGTCTGGAACGGCAGGAAGCAGCCGAACAGCAGCAGGCCGAAGAACAGTTGCGAACCACGGAAGCGCCAGAACGACAACACATAGCCGTTCAATGCACCGATGGCGGTGGAGATCAGCACGGCGGGAACGGTGATCTTGATCGAGTTCCAGAAGTAACCATCCACCGTGCCCCAGGCCTTGACCCAGCCGATGCCCGTGACCACGGTCGGCCAGCTCAGCAGGTTGCCGGTGCTGATGTCTTCCGGGGTTTTGAAGCTGGTCAGCAGCATCACCACCAGCGGCACCAGGTACAGCAGCACAGCAAGAATCAGCACCGCGTAGATCGCGATGCGGCTCAGGCTGATGGCAGGTTTGGAGGCGAGACTAGTCATTGCGCTTGGTCCTCAGCTCGGAATACAGGTAAGGCACGATGATCGCGAGGATCGCGCCGAGCATCAGGATCGCACTCGCCGAGCCCATGCCCATCTGGCCACGGCTGAAGGTGAACGAGTACATGAACATGGCGGGCAGGTCGGACGAGTAGCCCGGGCCACCGGCGGTCATGGCCGCGACCAGGTCGAAGCTCTTGATCGCAATGTGCGCCAGGATCATCACCGCACTGAAGAACACCGGGCGCAGGCTGGGCAGCACCACGCTCCAGTAGATGCGCGGCAGGCTCGCGCCGTCGATCTGCGCGGCCCGCACGATCGATTGGTCCACGCCCCGCAGGCCGGCGAGGAACATCGCCATGATGAAGCCGGAGGCTTGCCACACGGCAGCAATCACCAAGCAGTAAACGACGCGATCAGGGTCGATCAGCCAGTCGAGACGAAAGCCTTCCCAGCCCCAGTCACGCAGGAGTTTGTCCAGGCCCATGCCCGGGTTGAGCAGCCATTTCCAGGCCGTACCGGTGACGATCATCGAGAGCGCCATCGGGTACAGGTAAATGGTGCGGATAAAACCTTCGCGACGGATCTTCTGGTCGAGGAAAATCGCCAGCGTCACGCCAATCACCAAGGTGATGCCAATGAACATCCCGCCGAACACTGCCAGGTTCTTGCTCGCCACCCACCAGCGGTCGTTGTCGAACAAGCGCGCGTATTGCGCAAGCCCCGCCCAAGTGTAGTTAGGCAGGAACGTGGAGGTGGTGAACGACAGCACGAACGTCCACAGGATGTAGCCGTAGAAGCCCACCAGAACGATAAACATGCTGGGCGCCAGCACCAGTTTGGGGAGCCAGCGCTGCAGTGCATCGAACGGCGAGGCCTTGCTGAACACAGCAACAGAACTCATGGGAAAATCCAGTACAGGGAAAAAGGGCTAGCAAGTAACCCCTTGCGAGGGGGCGCTTTGTGTGGGAGCGGGCTTGCTCGCGAAGCAGGCG
>NZ_JBOICG010000380.1:0-3615 GCF_050739995.1 Pseudomonas sp.
CTCGCTAAAGCTCGACAGCTCCCACACCGATCTGCTCCGATTGACGCGTCAACAACTCCACAAACGCCTCAGCCATCGGCGTCTGCGCGCCTTTGCGTTGCACCAGCCACACCGCTGTCACCGCCTCTTGATCGAGCAAGGTGCGATACACCACGCCATCAATGCGGATGCGCTGGTAAGACGCCGGCAGCACCGACACGCCCAGACCCGCCGCCACCAGGCCGATAATGGTCATCGCCTCCCCGGCCTCCTGGGCAAAATGCGGGCTGAAGCCGGCATCGCGGGCCAGGTTGAGCAATTGGGCGTACAAGCCGCTGCCGTACGTACGTGGGAAAAACACAAAGGGTTCTTGCGCCAACTGTGCCAGGTGCAAGCCGCGTTCACTGCCCTCCACCAGCGGATGCCCGGCATTCAGCACCGCGACCAGCGGTTCGCGCATCAACTCGACGACGCTCAGAGAGTCCGGCAGCGGCAGCGGACGCATCAGTCCCACTTGGATCGATTCATCCACCAGCGATTCCGCCACTTCGGTACTGCTCATTTCCTGCAGGTTCAGGTGCACCGCCGGGAACGCCTGGCGAAACGCAAAGATCGCCTGGGGAATGCTGGAGTTGAAGGGAGCCGACGAGGTAAAGCCGATCTTCAATTCCCCCAACTCACCCAACTGCGCACGCCGTGCCACATCCGCCGCCTTGTCGACCTGAGCCAGCACCAGCCGCGCCTCGTGCAGGAACAAGCGCCCGGCCTCACTCAGCTCGACCCGACGATTGGTACGCTCAAACAAACGTGCCCCCACCTCCTGTTCCAGCGCCTGGATCTGCTGGCTCAACGGCGGCTGCGAGATGCCCAGCACCTGCGCGGCGCGGCCAAAATGCAGTTCTTCGGCGACGGCAATGAAGTACCGCAGATGACGCAATTCCATGCAAACCCCATTAGGTCGTAAAAGCTATCAAACAGGTCGAACAATATATTGGAAAGAATCATTAGGCAGCTATATTCTTTTTTGCATTGCCAGTCCTGGCAGGCTTTTCCTCCCCGAGGTCCCCGTGAAATCTGCTGTCGCGCCATTCGCTCAAAAAGTCCCGCCCAACGCCCTGGATGAGGTGGTCGCCCAGCTCAACGACGAGTACATCGAAAAAGGCACGCCGATGTTCATGCGCACGGTGCTGGCGCTGTTCTCCGGTGGTTTCGCCACCTTTGCCCTGCTGTATTGCGTGCAGCCGATGATGCCCGCGCTGTCCCATGAGTTTTCCATCAACGCGGCGCAAAGCAGCCTGATTCTCTCCGTATCCACAGCGATGCTTGCCTTGGGCCTACTGGTCACCGGCCCAATTTCCGACCGCTTGGGGCGCAAGCCGGTGATGGTCTGCGCGCTGTTCTGCGCCGCACTGGCAACCATCGCCAGCGGCTTGATGCCGACGTGGGAAGGCATCCTCTTGATGCGAGCACTGGTGGGCTTGTCCTTGAGCGGCCTGGCGGCGGTGGCGATGACCTACCTGAGCGAAGAGATCCACCCACAGCACATCGGCCTGGCCATGGGGTTGTACATCGGTGGCAACGCGATTGGCGGCATGAGCGGGCGCCTGATCATCGGCGTGCTGATCGACTTCGTCAGTTGGCACACCGCAATGCTGATCATCGGCGCCCTGGCCCTGATAGCGGCCACGCTGTTCTGGAAAATCCTCCCCGAATCGCGCAACTTCCGCGCCACCAGCCTCAAGCCGCGCAGCCTGTTGGATGGCTTTGTCATGCACTTCAAGGACGCGGGCCTGCCGTGGTTGTTCCTCGAGGCCTTCCTGCTGATGGGTGCGTTCGTGACGCTGTTCAACTACATCGGCTACCGCCTGCTGGCCGATCCGTATGACCTGAGCCAAGCGGTGGTCGGCCTGCTGTCGTTGGTGTACCTGTCGGGCATCTACAGCTCGGCAAAAATCGGCTCCCTGGCCGACCGCCTCGGCCGCCGCCGCGTGCTGTGGGGCACCATCGTATTGATGCTCGCCGGCATGGCCCTGACCCTGCTCACGCCATTGTGGCTGGTGGTACCGGGCATGCTGATCTTCACCTTCGGTTTCTTCGGTGCCCATTCGGTGGCCAGCAGCTGGATCGGCCGCCGCGCGGTGAAAGCCAAGGGGCAGGCGTCTTCGCTGTACTTGTTCTGCTACTACGTGGGATCGAGTGTTGCAGGAACGGCGGGCGGGTTCTTCTGGCACTTTGCCGGCTGGAATGGGATTGGTGGGTTCATCATTGCGCTATTGGTTGGCGCGTTGCTGGTGGCGTTGAAGTTGGCGAAGTTGCCGCCGTTGGGAGAAGTGAAGGCCTGAGAACTTTTGGCTTTTGGCTTTTAATGTGGGAGGGGGCTTGCCCCCTCCCACATTTGTTTTGTGTGTTACTCGTGGTATTGCGCGGACAGTTCGTGCACCGCACGCAGGAACGCGCCGGCATGTTCCGGGTTCACTTCCGGGGTGATGCCATGGCCGAGGTTGAACACGTGGCCGGTGCCCTTGCCGTAGCTGGCGAGGATGCGGCCGACTTCAGTGCGGATCGCTTCCGGCTTGGCGTACAGCACGGTCGGGTCCATGTTGCCTTGCAGGGCGACGCGGTTGCCCACGCGCTGGCGGGCTTCGCCCAGGTCGCAGGTCCAGTCCAGGCCCAGTGCATCGGCACCGGCATCGGCGATGCTCTCCAGCCATAGGCCACCGTTCTTGGTGAACAGGATGACCGGCACTTTGCGGCCTTCGTGCTCACGGATCAGGCCGCTGACGATCTTGCGCATGTAGGCCAGGGAGAATTCCTGGTACGCCGCCGCCGACAGGTTGCCGCCCCAGGTGTCGAAGATCTGCACCGCTTGCGCACCGGCCATGATCTGGCCATTGAGGTAAGAGATGACCGACTGCGCCAGTTTGTCCAGCAACAGGTGCATGGCTTGTGGGTTGTCGTAGAGCATGGCCTTGGTCTTGCGGAAGTCTTTCGACGAGCCGCCTTCAACCATGTAGGTGGCCAGGGTCCATGGGCTGCCGGAGAAGCCGATCAACGGCACGCGACCGTTAAGCTCGCGGCGGATGGTGCTGACAGCGTCCATCACGTAGCCGAGGTCTTTATGCGGATCAGGAATCGGCAGGGCCTCGATATCAGCCAGGGTGCTGACGACTTTCTTGAAACGCGGGCCTTCGCCGGTTTCGAAGTACAGGCCTTGGCCCATGGCGTCAGGGATGGTGAGGATGTCGGAAAAAAGGATGGCCGCGTCCAGTTGTGGGTAGCGGTCCAGCGGCTGCATCGTGACTTCGCAGGCGAACTCCGGGTTCATGCACAGGCTCATGAAGTCGCCGGCGTTGGCGCGACTGGCGCGGTATTCCGGCAGGTAGCGACCGGCTTGGCGCATCATCCACACGGGGGTGACGTCCACGGGTTGCTTGAGCAGGGCACGAAGGAAACGGTCGTTCTTGAGGGCAGTCATGTCGGCATCCGCAAAAAAAGTGCGGGCATTTTCTCAGAGCCGGACGCAAAAGGCACGGAGTGAGCCGTGCCTTTTGTCTATCGGGTCAATTTGTCGCGGTGTCTTGCAGTATGACCAACACCACCAAACCCAATGTGGAATGGGGTTTGTGTGGGAGCTGG
>NZ_JBOICG010000381.1:0-3510 GCF_050739995.1 Pseudomonas sp.
GTCTTCGTCTACATCGACCAAACACTCAAGCTGCAGAGCGGCTGCATCGTCGGCATCGGAAGCGGTCTTGAACGTCTGGCCATCAAGGATCTTGTGAAAGCGCGGTGCGCCCATGCCATCGAGTGCCTTGACGGCAACGGCGGCGCTGTAGCCCCCTTCACCCGGTACTACGGCGGAAACGGCTTCGTGGTGGGCAAATTGTTTACGTGCCATGTTGCAGGTCCTGGCCAATGGAAAGTCGGCCATTCTAGACCTTCAGCCGGCGAGTTGCAGGTACTCGCCGTAGGCTTTCACGGCAGATGCATCGGTAAAGGTCTGGAAGTCCATGCTGCGGACCACCATGTCGTTCAACAGCTCGGTAAAGATCATCAGGGCCGGCGAATTGAAGTAGGCGCTCATCGCCTGCTCGCTGCTCCAGAAACCCGAGACCAACCACACATCGGGATCGACCTGGGAATGCTGCAAAGAGAATTGCAGGCAACCCTGAGCCTGACGGCCCGGTTCGATCAAACTGCTCAAGCGTGCACCGAGTTCGGTGCTGTACCCGGTACGGGCACGGATAAAGGCCATATGGCTCGCGGGAATGGGGGTGGACATGTTCGACTCTCCCGTTGAGAAGTGATGCTCGGCAAACACTGTGAGGGCGTGCTGCCACAGGATCAAAGATAACGGCGCGGGTGCCGATGCGGTTAGTCGATTCCTGCAGGCTTATTGCACAATCCTGCGAGAAGCGTAGGCAGTACGTTTGGCCGGCAGCACTTATTACACGCAGCCACTCAGTGTTTCAGGGAGATGACAGGCCCTGTACTTGCCTGATTCACGATGTATCGCAGGATCAGGCAAGGATTGTGCAGAATCGACGTAACACTTTTTCAAAAGCCACCGCTAAGCTGAGCCCATCAAAGAAGCGTGTAGAGGTCATTCCATGCCGTCGCCTGAACATCCGTTGATTCCCCTTGATGCCGAGATGGAAAAGCAGCGCGCCGAACTGGCCAGCATCGTGCAACGCCATACTTGGGAAGATGGTTCCTACGGCACGGCAATCACGTCGCTGTACCTGAACCGCCACAACACACCGCGCGACTTCATGCCGGTGCTGGTGGAACCGGCCTTGTGCATCCTCGCCAGTGGCAGCAAGGAAGTGCGCCTGGCCGACGAGATCTTTGCCTACGACCCACTCAACTACCTGGTGTTCTCGGTCGCCATGCCCGTGGCCGGGCGGATCATCGATGCCACACCGCAAGACCCCAACCTGTCGGTGCGTATCAACATCGACCCGGCGCAGCTCACCGCCCTGATCGCCGAAGCCGGGCCGATGGGCGTGCCCTCGCGTCCGACATCCCGTGGCATGTACGTCGACCGCATCGACAGCCAACTGCTCGACGCCGTGCTGCGCCTGGCGCGCCTGTTGGACTCGCCCAAAGACATCGCCATGCTTGCGCCGTTGATCAACCGCGAGATCCTCTACCGGTTGTTGCGCGGTCCACAGGGCTATCGGCTGTATGAAATCGCCGTGGCCAACAGTCAGAGCCATCGTGTCAGCCAGGCAATCACCTGGCTGAACGGCAACTACGAACAACCGTTGCGCATCGATGACCTGGCCAAGGAAGTGAACCTCAGCGTTTCGACCTTGCACCATCGCTTCAAGGCGATCACCGCCATGAGCCCGCTGCAATATCAGAAGCAGTTGCGCTTGCAGGAGGCGCGACGGTTGATGATCGCCGAGGGACTGGAGGCGTCGGCGGCCGGATATCGAGTGGGGTATGAAAGCCCGTCGCAGTTCAGCCGGGAGTACAGCCGGTTGTTTGGGGCACCGCCCCTGAGAGATCTGGCCAGACTGCGTCAAAGCATCTGACCCACCGGTGATCAACATGTGGGAGGGAGCTTGCTCCCGATGACGGTGGGTCAGATACAGATAAGCTGACTGACACACCGTCATCGGGGGCAAGCCCCCTCCCACATTTGCCCTGCAGTGTTCTTTAGTCCAGAGTTCGGGGCAGTTGCAAAGTCACCCGCAACCCACCCTCACGCAAATTCTGCAAACTCACCTCGCCCCCATGGCTGTGGGCAATATTTCGCGCAATTCCCAACCCCAGGCCGTAACCCTGCTGCTGCCCGGCCAGGCGAAAGTGCGGCTCGAAGACTTGTTCCAGACGCTGCTCAGGCACACCGGGGCCTTCGTCGTCGACGTGCAGGATGAACTCCGCGCCATCGTCCTCGATATGCAAATGGGCGTTCTGTCCGTACTTCAATGCATTGTCGATCAGGTTGCCGATGCAACGCTTGAGCGCCAACGGTTTACCTGGGTACGGCGCAAGGGCGCGGCCGTCCTGGGTGATACGACCATTACCGTTGGGCGCCAGGTACGGCTCGACCAGGCAATCGAGCACGTGGTTCAAATCCACCGGTTCGATGTTTTCGTGAATGTCGGTGTCTTTCACACATTGCAGTGCACCTTTTACCAGCAGCTCCAACTCATCCAGGTCACGACCGAACTTGGTTTGCAGGTTCTCGTCTTCCAGCAGTTCCACGCGCAAGCGCAAGCGGGTGATCGGCGTGCGCAGGTCATGGGAAATCGCGCTGAACAATTGGCTGCGTTCAGTCAGGTAACGGCTGATGCGTTCACGCATGGTATTGAACGCACGCCCCACTTCCACCACTTCACTGCCACCGCCTTCGGCCACCGGCTCTACATCGGCGCCCAGGGACATGTCCCGTGCCGCCCGCGCCAGGCGCTTGAGCGGCCGGCTCTGCCAGTGCACCAGCAGACCGATGAACAGCAACAGAAAGCCGCTGGTCAGTACAATAAACCACACTTGCTGGGCTGGCAGACCCTGCTCTTCCAGGCTGGTATAGGGCTCGGGCAACAGCGAGGCGATGTACAGCCATTCGCCGGGCGCGAGCTGGATCTGGGTCACCAGCACCGGCGGGTTTACCGGTTCCAAGGTCAGCGCGTAGTGCGCCCAGGAGCGCGGCAATTCATCGAGCTTCAAGCCGGCGTTGAAAATCCGCAGGTCTTCGGCGCTGACGAACTCGACCGAGATATGCACATCGGCACCCAGGGTCTGGCGCAGCACTTCATCTACCGCCTCAAGGACCGCTTGTTTGCGCGGGGTCTGCGGCAGTATCGCCATGTCCAATGGCCGATCATTGAGGGTCACCACGAAACGGGTGCCGCCCATGCTACGCAGTTGATCGAGCACCAACGGGCGATAGGCCACCGGCAACGAACGGAAGTAACTCACACTGGCGGTCATCGAGTGCGCCAGGCTGCGAGCGCTGGTGACCAGGCCTTCGAGCTGGGTGGCGCGCAATTGCGAGACCCAGATCACGCTGGACAGTGCCTGGGCAAACAGCACAGCGAGCAGGGTCAGCAGCAGCATGCGCCCCAGCAACGAACGTGGCACCGGGAAGCGGGCGCGGCGTTCGCTCAAAGGGTCAATGGGCATTGCCGGCAACCACGCTGGCTGCCAGTTGATAACCGCTGCCGCGCACGGTGCGGATCAGCCT